>JAILFF010000199.1 GCA_024697705.1 Ruminococcus sp. | reverse complement strand
CCTCAAAGCAGCGGTCGAACACCTTCGGTATATTCGTTACCGACGAGAGAAAAGTTCCCAGCAGAAATGCGCTGACAAGAGTCAGGAACATAATCGCCGCCGCCTCACGCTTGTTTTTCTTCAAATTAAATAATGATAATCTGAAAATCTTCATGCTATCACCAGCCCATTTCATCAAGGAATCCCGTAAGCTTTTCTCTGCGCTCTTTAAGGTCGTCCGTGCCGTATTTCGGCATATGGTGCTCGCCGATCACGCCGCCGTCGCGCAGATAGATCACTCTTGTGCCGCGGAGCGCAGTTTTTATATCGTGCGTTACCATGACGATGCTCTGACCGTTCTCGTGTACCTGCGTGAAGATGTCAAGCACTTCCCTACCCGTTGCAGAGTTCAGCGAACCCGTAGGCTCGTCGGCAAAGAGTATCTTAGGGTCGTTGATTATCGCTCTTACGATGCCCACGCGCTGCGCTTCGCCGCCCGAAAGCTGATTCGGGTATTTCTTCTGCATTTTCTCATCAAGTCCCACTCGGGCTAAAGTATCCTTGACGCGCCCAATAAGCTCGGGAGAATTCCTCTGCACCGCAAATGCGCCTGTCAGCACGTTGTCGAGCACGGTCTGATTTTCGAGCAGATAAATGCCCTGGAACACAAATCCGCAGTTGCCGCGTCTGAATACCGCAAGCTGATCGTTTGAGTAGTCCTGAATCTCTTTATCGCCGAAATAGATTTTCCCGAGCGTAGGCTTATCCATTCCCGAAAGCGCATAAAGCAGCGTAGACTTGCCCGAGCCCGAAGCCCCCATTATTACGGTAAAATCGCCCTCCATTATTTCAAGATCAAGGTTTTTGATGACGTGCTGCTGAGTGCCGCCGTTTGAAAACGACTTGCAGAGCTTTTCTGTACGCAAAACTGGGATCATATATAACACAACCTTTCAGCAATTAAATCCTATGATTGTATTATACATGATCCCGTAAAATAATTCTTTATCAGAACCTTGTCAAATTCTTGTCTTTTTCTTAACTGAGCGGGATAAGAAGCGTCACGCACAGTCCGTTATTGCTTTTTATGGTCAGTTCACCGCCCATTTTGTCCATAAGCATTTTGGCGATATACAGCCCCAATCCGCTGCCTTCCTTATCGCCGTGATTTTTACCCCGATAGAATTTGTTTGTAATAAGCTCCAGTTCGTCCTCGGGAACGCCCTGCCCGCTGTCCGAGACAGATACTTCAAGGAACTCGTCCTCGATATGCGAACAAATTTCTATCGGCGTATCGGCATATTTGTAAGAATTGGTAATTATATTGCCGATCACCTGCGAAAGCCGTATTTTGTCTAAGTGGATCATGACCTGCGGAATTTCCGTCAGACGTACAAGCCCGCGGTCATCATATTTTGACACGATCTCCGCGATCACAGAGGATTTTTCGTCGGTGCAGCTGACCTTGAATTCGCCCAAGTCCTCCAATGTGGATGAAAACAGATCGCTTACAAGCACGTTTATCTCCTCCGCACGCTTATAGATGTTGTTCATTTTTAATGTCATATCGGGAGTGACGGAGATCATCTGCCCTTCGTTCTGTGAGAATACCGCCGCCATCAGCTCCGAGGTAAGCTTTATCCCCGTGACGGGCGTTTTAAGGTCGTGGGAAAGCGAAGCCACAAGCTCGCGCTCTTTTTTCTGCAAGGCAAGCTCTCTCGCCTTGGATTCTTTCAGCTCCTCACGCATTATGTCAAAGCTCTCTGAAAACGCGCCGAACATATTGTCCTTGTCCATTTCAAGCGGCTTGTCAAGATCGCCTGCCGCTACGTAGGACGCAAAGTCCTTCATCTTATCAAAAGGGATTATGACCGTTTTTTTGATATACTCGCCGAATACCAGTACAGCCGTAATCAGCACAAGACTGCATCCGACATAAACAAGAATGATATTTATACGCAGTAGGTCAAAACGCTTTTCGCCGTCCGTCAGGATAACGCTGCCGGTTATCCTGCTGTTTTGTATAATATAATTGTATGGGTAGCGCTTCTGTATCGCCGTTTCAACGGTCATCACTTCCGAACGGTCGCTGCGGTTATCAAAAAGCGTATTGCCGTTTATATCGAGTATGACATATTCTCGTCTCTGCGCCGTATCATCGTTCGGAATATCACCCGATGCCGCTTTATGAGCTGTTTCGTTTAGAAAGATAACATCATCATTCCGGGCAAAGCCACCCTCCGTGTCTGTCAGCTTTATGACAGCAAGCAGACCTGCTGTCAGCAGCAGGATAAGAAGAACCGCCAATCTGTAATAACGCTTCATGATACCGTTTCTTCCATCATATAGCCCGTTCCCCAGACCGTTTTTATAAGCCGAGGCTCTTTCGGGTCGGCTTCGATCTTCTCACGCAGGTGACGGATATGCACGGCTATCGTACCCTCATTGATATATTCGTCCTCCCACACATCACGAAGCAGATCGTCCTTTGAGACGACCTTTCCCCTGTTCGCATAAAGATAATACAGCAGCTTGTATTCCAATGCTTTCAGAGTTATTTCCTTGCCGCCCGAAATTATCTTGCGGATATTGGTATTAAGGTATATATCCCCGATGAGCTTTACAAGACCGTCGTCCGTCTGTGAAACGCTCCGCACCGCGCCGACGTTTTCCCTTGTTCTGTCATACCTTGCCGCAGCCGCTTTGACCTTTGCAAGCAGGACGCTCAGGGTATAGGGCTTTTTTATGTAATCATCGCCGCCAATATTCAGAGCGATAAGCACATCGTCGTCGCTTGTGCGGGCGCTGATAAAGAATATGGGCGGATCGAAGTTCTCTCTGACCTTTTTGCATAGATCGAACCCTGATTTATCGCCGAGATTTATGTCGAGCAGCAGCAGAGATACATCATGCGTATTCAGAAAATCCAACGCTTCATCATAGGTCGTGACATAAGCTGTTTTAACGCCGAACATATTGAAATACTCGGAGGTTGCAGAGGCGATCATCTCATCATCATCTATCATCAGGACTTTGTAATTCTCTTTATCCATAATTTTTCTATCTCCCTTCGGTTTGTTATAACACCGATAAATTCGGAATGATTCTCTCTCAGAATATTATAACAAATAGTTGTGACTATGTCAACGAGATCATTTGATATGACTATGCTTAAAAGCCATAAAACCTCGTGCTCTCGGTACAGATCAACATACTTGTATAATTATATCACAAATTGCCGTATAGTTCAATACGTTTCCGTAAAGAGCTGCATTACAGGCTTTGGTATGCTATAATTATATGGTCGATATATCTAAGATAGGCGTTGAGCGCAAATATCTCTATATTACATGAAGTGATCCAACATGAGGAAAGCCGATATTTCAAGGCACTATACAGACGATAAAACACAAAGAGGACGATCCCGACAGACCGCCCTCTTAAATATTTAACATATATTCGGAGCTGTAATTTCCGACAGCTCACCGCTGTTTTTATACTCAGGAGCAGCTTTATTCTTTCGTTTCTTTACGTTCTCGGCGAACAGCACCTCCATAAACGACAAGAACGGTTCCGTAGGCGAAGCTCAGCACTCCCGCACCGATATAGCTTGCAGACCACGGCAGGCGGAAACCTATCTGCGCGTTCAGGATATACGCCGAAACTATGAACATATAGAACATTCCCGGGAAAAGAGCCATCAGATACGGCATTTTGTTCTTCATCATGTAAACGCTGATCACTGCGAACGCAAAGACCGCGGTACATTCGTTTGCCCATGAGAAATATCTCCACAGCACGTTGAAGCCGCTCGTATTCGCCTTTGCAAAGATAAGTATTCCCGCCGCTGCCGAGAAAATAACACCTGCTACGGCAAGCTTCTTGCTTTTCTTTGTCGTGTCGATGTTAAGCGCTTCGGAAATAATTATCCTGAGTGAGCGAAGCGATGTATCTCCCGATGTGATCGGCAGCACGATAACGCCGATTATCGCAATTATACCGCCGACATTGCCGAGCATATCCTTCGCCACAACGCCGACGACCGCCGTTGCCTTATCGTGCAGCATATCGTTTGTTACAAGACCCGCATTTACAGCGCCCATTGCCGCCGCAGCCCAGACCATAGCGATGAAGCCTTCGAGGATCATCATGTTGTAGAAGGTCATTCTTCCCTCGCGTTCGTCCGACATCGTGCGGGATATGAGCGTAGCCTGAGTCGAATGAAAGCCGGAAACAATACCGCAGGCGACGGTCACAAAGAAGATCGGGATAAAATTATCGCCGTAAGGATTGACAAACGAAACGCCCGCGCTCCATATCTCGTCAAGCGCATAGCCCTTTACAAAAAGCCCGATGAACACGCCTACCGCCGAAAGCAGCAGCACTCCGCCAAACAACGGATATATCCTGCCGATTATTTTGTCTATCGGCAGAAGCGTAGCGATTATAAAATAGGCAAATATAGCGGCGTAAACTATCCACATCACGGGATTGTCGAGCGAGCTTTTCTGCCCCATAAGCTGCGTGACGAACAGGTCTCCCGGAGTATATGTGAACACCACGCTGAGAAGCAGAAGCATAAGGCACACAAACACATTGTAAAGCCTGTACATATATTTCCCGAGAAAACGCTTCACGAGCGAAGGCATCTGCTCGCCGTCGCTGCGGGAGGATATCATTCCTATCATGTAATCGTGGAACGCTCCTCCGATAACGCAGCCTATCGGTATGGTAATAAAGGCTATTGGTCCGAAGAGTATGCCCTGTATCGGTCCCAGTATAGGACCCGTTCCCGCGATATTAAGCAGCTCGATAAGGCTGTTTTTCCATTTCTTCATCGGAACGTAGTCAACACCGTCGTATTTTTCAACGGCGGGCGTTTTTCTGTCCGTCGGATTCATCACCTTTTCACATATCCTGCCGTAGATGAGCGCACCCACGGCAAGCAGAACAAATCCTGTCAAAAATGTTATCATATCCTGCACATCCTTTCCGATTTTCTCCACTTCTCAGGTTCCGCTCGGAAAGCATTTACTCTGACGAAACAAGGAACTTTAGCAGACGTTCCTTGAAATCGGGAGCAGTATCATATACGGCGTGTCCGAAGCCGTTATACATATAAAACTCAAAGCCCGAATGATCTTTAAGGCGATCGCGGATCCGAAAAGCATAGTCCGTGCCGAAAACCTTGTCGTCATCGGAACAGATAAGCATCACAGGACAAGCTATCCCGGAAAGCTCGTCGTGAACATTATGATCTCTCATGCCCTCCGCGATTATGACAAACCGCTCCAGCTCCTCGTCGGTCAAGGTCTTGGCGGCTGCTGTAAGCAGTTCGCGTGACTGCTCGAAAACTTCCTCGGGATAAACGTTTCTTCCGAAGGACAGATATAGCTCTTCCCTTTTTTTGTCTTCCGCAAGCTTTATCCAGCTGTCTATCACGCGGAAACGCTCTTCATTAATATACGACGGAACAGACGCCAAAACCAGCCGCTGCACAAGCTCGGGATAATCAAGCGCGATATCCATAGCTATCATGCCTCCCTGAGACGCGCCGAAAATGCTTACGTTTTCAAGCCCGAGAGCCTTTATTGCCGCTGCGGTGTCGTGAGCCATTTCCCGCGCCGAATAGGTATCGGGCAGCTCGTTCCTGCGCTCGATCAGATAAACGGTGAAAGAGTCCGTCAATACGCTGTAAGCCTTTGCTACTTCGTCCGCAAGACCCATTATGCTCTGCACGCTGAGTCCCGGAATGATAACGAGGGTTTTCTTACCTTTTCCGAACTTAAAGTAATTCATGGAAAATGAATCCGTTCTGACGATATTCGTCTTTATAACAGGCATGATAAATGTACCTCCGCTGCTAATATATAGATTATCTGTGGGTTAATAAAATCCGACGGATTGCGATATCAAAGAAACTTGACGCAAAGCATGGTAAGATCGTCAAACTGCGGAGCCTCGCCGACAAATTCGTCTACTGCCTGCTTCATGTTTTCAAGCAGCGTTTTCGGTTCTGCTTCGGG
>JAILFF010000019.1 GCA_024697705.1 Ruminococcus sp. | reverse complement strand
TATATAATCCATATTAACACGAAAAACCGTCGGTGTCAACCCACTTTATTGAAAATTCAGTGGATAAAATATAAAAGTTTACAAAAAATATATAGCAAACGATAAAAAATTTAGTGCATAACATAAAATTTTAAACATATTTGTACGTTTTTGCTTTTGACGCTGTCTGCGTGTAAAAACGAAAGATCCCGACGGCAGAAAACGCTTTCGGCACTTTTGACCGAAAAAGAAGCCCGTTTTTTTGCAGGCTGCACTAAGCGGTCACACAAAACGAAAAACTCCCGCTCTTTATTCCATAGCAAAATGATAGGCTTTTGCAGTGGACGATTCACTATCATTGGTAAAAATCACGAAAATATATATTTCCTATTGACATAGTATATTTTATGCTGTATAATAAATCATATCAATATTATAGGAATATCTGTAAACGAAAGGATAGATACTATGTCTGAATTACTTTATATAGAAAACCTGACGGCGGGCGCGGAGGAAACCGAGCTGCTTCACGGCGTTTCGCTTTCCGTCGGGGAGGGCGAAACACACGTTGTCATGGGTCACAACGGCGCGGGAAAATCCACGCTCGGCTCGGTAATAATGGGAAGCCCCGAATACAAGGTCACGGGCGGAAATATCGTCTTTAACGGCGAGGATATAACAGAACTTTCGGCTGACAAAAGGGCGCGTCTCGGCTTGTTCCTCTCTTTTCAGAACCCCATCGAGATCGCGGGGATAACGCTTGCGGAGTTCTTAAGAAACGCGCTCGAACAGGTGACGGGCAAGCGCATCAAGCTGTGGGATTTCAAGAAAAAGCTCTACGCCGCTATGGAGCTGCTCGACATGGACAAGTCCTACGCCGACCGCGATCTGAATGTGGGCTTCTCGGGCGGCGAGAAGAAAAAAGCCGAGATTTTGCAGCTGCTTATACTCGAACCGAAGCTCGCCATACTCGACGAGACAGACTCGGGGCTTGACGTTGACGCTGTAAAAACCGTATCCAAGGGCATAGATGAATACAAAAAGCGCACGGGCGGGGCGCTCATCGTCATCACCCATAACACGAAGATACTCGAAGCGCTTTCTGTCGATAAAACGCATATCCTTTCGGCGGGAAAAATCGCCGCAGAGGGCGGCGCGGAGCTTGTTGACGACGTTACCAAAAACGGTTTCGAGAGATTTTCACAGCAGGGGGCATGAGCATGAGCGAGAAAACACAGGTAATCGACATCGACCGCTCCCGATATGATTTCCGCTACGCGGAGGACGAGAGCGAATACCTCGAAAGCGGCATAGCTCCCGATATAATCGCGGCTATCTCCGAAGAAAAGAACGACCCCGACTGGATGCGCGAATTCCGTCTTAAGTCGCTTGATATATACAACCGCACCCCGATGGTGAACTGGGGTCCAGACATTTCGGGGCTTGATGTTGACAAGATCGTTACTTATATCCGTCAGAAAAGCCGTATGAACAGCGACTGGAACGACGTTCCCGACGATATCAAGGAAACGTTTGAAAAGCTCGGCATACCGCAGGCGGAGCGCGAATCGCTCGCGGGCGTGGGCGCTCAGTACGACTCGGAGCTTGTCTATCACAACGTCCGCGAAGAGGTCGCGCAGTCGGGCGTAGTCTACACCGACCTTGAATCCGCAATGCACGACCCGAAGTACGCCGACATGATAAAATCGCACTTCATGAAGCTTGTTCCGCCGACAGACCACAAATTCGCGGCGCTTCACGGTGCGGTATGGTCGGGCGGCAGTTTCGTGTATGTGCCGAAAAACGTTCACCTTGACATTCCTCTGCAAAGCTATTTCAGGCTCAACGCAAAGGGCGCGGGGCAGTTCGAGCATACGCTGATAATCCTTGAGGAAGGCGCTTATCTGCACTTCATCGAGGGCTGCTCGGCTCCGAAATATTACGAGGCGGCGCTCCATGCAGGCTGCGTTGAGCTGTACGTCGGCAAGGGCGCGAAGCTCAGATATTCGACTATCGAAAACTGGTCGAAGAATATGTACAATCTGAACACGAAACGCGCTCTTGTAGAAGAAGGCGGCACGATAGAATGGGTATCGGGCAGCTTTGGTTCGCACGTTTCGTATCTCTATCCTATGAGTATATTAAACGGCAGAAACGCCCGTGCAGAGTTCACGGGCATTACATTCGCGGGCGAGGGGCAGAACCTCGACACGGGCGCTAAGATAATCCACAACGCCCCCGACACATCGTCTTACATGAATACAAAATCCATAAGCAAGTCGGGCGGGGTAAGCACATTCAGAAGTGCCGTTGTCGTCAAGGAAAACGCTCACGGCAGTAAAAGCTCGGTCAACTGCGAATCGCTCATGCTCGACAGGATATCCCGCTCGGACACCGTGCCCGTTATGGACATTCGCACAAAACACTGCGATGTAGGGCATGAAGCGAAGATCGGTCGGATAAGCGACGAAACGGTCTTCTATCTTATGTCGAGGGGCTTAAGCGAGGAACAGGCGCGGGCGATGATCGTGCGCGGCTTTGCGGACAACGTTTCAAAGGAACTGCCGCTTGAATACGCGGTAGAGATGAACAACCTGATCGGGCTGGAAATGAAAGGGAGCGTCGGGTGAATAACATGAGCAATACAAAACTTAATACTCTGCCCGTGCCGACCTTCCGCTGGCTCGGGGTGAATTATGCGGAAAACAATATAGAAAAATATGAAACCGAATCGCACGAGATAACCGCAGCGGAAGGCGAAAGCAAAACAGCCGTCATATATATCGACCGCGAGGACGTTACAGATGTACAAGTCAGTGCTGCGGACGGCGCGAACGTCAAAATCGTGCAGGTGTTCGACGTTAATGGGAAAGCGTTCTCAAACGTAACGGCTGAGATCGGCGCGGGCGCGGCTTTCGAGCTTGTGCAGCTGTATCTCGGCGGCGATATCGTCAGCGGCATAACCGCGGGGCTCAACGGGAGAAAGGCGCGTTTTTCAGCCGATCTGGGCTATCTTCTGAACGAGCGCGACAAGCTCGACATTAATCTTCTGGCGGATCATTCGGGCAGAAAAACGATTTCGGAGATAAACGCACGCGGCGTGCTGAACGGCGCGTCCGAAAAGACTTTCAAAGGCACTATCGACTTCAAAAACGGCGCGGTAGGCGCTAAGGGCAGCGAGAAGGAAGAAGTTCTTCTGCTGAGCGATGAAGCCGTCAACAAGACCGTTCCGCTTATCCTCTGCGCGGAGGAGGACGTTGAGGGAAGTCATGGTGCTTCGATAGGCAGACTTGACGAAAAGCAAGTCTTCTATATGCAGTCAAGGGGCATCGACGAGGAAAAAATTTACGAGCTTGCGGCTAATGCAAAAATCCGTCAGATACTTGATAAAATAGACGACGAGGAGACCGTAAGGCGCATTAAAACGCGGATAGGGCGAGGTGAGAATAATGAATGACAAGCTGCTCTCAAAGGCAAATTTTCCCGTCTTTGAGGTATACAAAGACCTGGTTTATCTTGACAACTCGGCGACGCAGCAAAAGCCGAAGCGAGTTATCGAACGCGCCGAAAAATACTACTTTGAGGAAAACGCAAATCCCCTGCGCGGGCTGTACGATCTGAGCGTGAAGGCTACCGACGCTTACGAAAACGCAAGGATCGCCGTGCAGAAATTCATTAACGCCGCGTCAAGCCGTGAGATAATCTTCACGCGAAACGCCTCCGAAAGCCTTAACCTTGTGGCTTACAGCCGGGGCAGAGCGAATATCGGCGAGGGCGACGAGCTGCTTGTGGCGATCTCGGAGCATCATTCCGATCTGCTCCCGTGGCAGCTGCTTGCCAAGGAAAAGGGCGCAAAACTCAACTATCTCGACTGCGATAGATCAGGCGGGTACACGGCGGAGGCGCTTAAAAATGCCCTCACGCCGCGCACGAAATTATTTGCAATTGCGCAGATATCAAATGTGTTCGGGCGGCTCAATCCGATAAAGGAATTCGCGGATATATGCCATGAAAACGGAACGCTCATCGTCTGCGACGGCGCTCAGAGCGTACCGCATATACCCGTAGATGTGCAGAGTCTCGGAGTTGATTTTCTCGCCTTTTCGGGGCATAAAATGCTTGCACCGATGGGTATCGGCGTACTTTACGGGCGCGAAGAGCTGCTCGACAAAATGCCGCCGTTCCTTTCGGGCGGCGAGATGATCGAATACGTCACCCGTGAGGGCGCGACCTACGCCGAGCTGCCGCACAAGTTTGAGGCGGGCACGGTGAACGTCGGCGGCGCGGTGGGTCTCCACGCGGCTATCGACTATATAAACGAGCTTGGCTTCGAGCTTATCGAAAAGCGCGAAAACGAGCTGACGGCTCTTGCCTTCGACGAGATGAAAAAAATACCTCACGTCAATATACTCGGTGCCGACAATGCGGCAGACCATCACGGGATCCTGACCTTCACGATCGACGGCGTTCACCCGCACGATATCGCGGCGGTTTTTGACAGCGAGAATATCGCCATTCGCGCCGGACACCACTGCGCACAGCCGCTTCATCAGCATCTGGGCGTGCAGTCAACGGCGAGAATGAGCCTTGCTTTTTACAACGACGAACAGGATATACGGCGCTTTATCGACGCGCTGAAAACGGTAAGGAGGAGAATGGGCTATGACGAATAACATCTACAACGAGGTGCTGCTCGACCACAATCTTCACCCGCTGCATCTGCACGAGCTGCCCTGTGCGTCCTGTACCTGCGCGGGGCTGAACCCCACCTGCGGCGATCAGCTGACGCTGCACCTCAACATCGAGAACGGCGTTATAACCGACGGCGCGTTCACGGGCGT
>JAILFF010000185.1 GCA_024697705.1 Ruminococcus sp. | reverse complement strand
AGAAAACAATTATCATACTGATATTGTAGACTATCGTATGCCTTCTTTCGGTTTCCGCAAAATAGAGATCATGCCGGATAATGGCTTCTTTCTTAACGGCAGGCACGTTATGCTGCACGGCTGCTGTATGCACCACGATTTAGGAGTGTTGGGCACGGCGGTCAGGTCAACAGGTCGGCATAAAACGGCAACTGAATAAGCTCCGCGAAATGGTCATCAATTCCATACGCACCAGCCACAACCCGCCCGCAGTCGAGCTTATGGAGCTTGCCGACGAAATGGGTCTCATTATTCTGTCAGTAGGCTTCGATATGTGGGAGCTGTCCAAGACCGAGTACGATTACGCCTGTTTCTTCACCGAGTGGCACGAACGCGATGTCGCCGCATTGGTGCGCCGCGACCGCAATCACCCATCGCTGATGGGATGGAGCATCGGCAATGAGATCTGTGACACCCATGTTTCCGAGCCGGGCGTGATTACAGTCTGCCTAACCTCTCCGTCGCTTTCGATGAACAGTATCCACGCGATGTTTTCTGGCAGCGACGGTGAGAAGCGGCTTTCTGCGAGTTTTCGCGTTTCGAATGCTATACCGAACGCGGATTTGCGCGTGATGGGATTTCGGGCAGACAGCGGGTAACGCCGGCGTTCCTGCCGGGCAGCTGCTTCGATCTTTCCTCGATAAGATTTGAATAAACGATTTGCGGCGTAAATTTATCATTTAAAGAATTCGTTTCATGTCATTTGCAAATTCATCCGACTTCACATCTGGGTTGAAGAAATGGAAACCCCAGATCTTGTAATTGTTATCATCAACGAATGTTTTTGTGGGTATCGCGGTTGTTTCAAGTTCAAGCATTAGGTCTTCTTTCCATTGATCGCCCGAAATATATCCTGTGCCTTTAGGCTCGATAAATATCTGTAACTGCTCGTAACCGTCTTCTTTGGGAGAATGAAGAAACAGCAGATAGTCGGGCTCGAAGCGTTTTCCGTCTTCAAACGAATAAATGTGCATCTGCCGTTCATTGCGAATAAGATATACACTGTCGTATTTTGCTTTGAGCTGCGGAACAAAGCCCTTGAAATAAGCAACGAACGCTTTTTCTTCGCTTGTGCCGAAGTTGTCCTCAAACGCGAACCAATCTTCTTTTGTAAGGTCAAGACGAATACCGCTGCCGACATTTGCGTCGTTCTGAGAATACCCAAGACCGCCGATATGCTTTACGGTGTAATTGCACTTCTTATCCGCGAAAACGTCCTTGATCTTTTTGGGTTTGAATTCTTTTGTACCCCGATATTTTTCTTCGATCTTCGATAACGAGTCGGCGACCTTGCCCAACATATTCAGACAAGCGGAATACAGGATCGAAGGTGAAGGCTCCGCATATTTTGAAGCGATTTCTAATTTGATGTTGCCAAGATACTCTTCGCTCGTGATAAATTCCCTTGTTGATCTGAGTTCGGGAAAGTAGCTGCGCAGCACATTGAATTTAAGCATCGGGTACTGACAAACCGCTTTATGTACGATGGAATAGCTGAGATCGGCTATTTCCGATATCGTTGTATGATGAACATACGTTTTTGCGGAAGTTTTCTCGAACGTATCGTTTTCCATTACCGTGTCTTCAACCGATTGTCCCGTTTCCATTCTTACGGAATAAACCTTATCTTTGATAAAGCCTATATCTTTTCTGCCGATCACAGTGCGCTCGTTCATGAATACGAAGCCTTCACGGTAAAGTTTGTCTTCCTTAAACTTCTCTTTTAATACATAGTTAACTTCTATGCTATCTTCATTGCTTAGTCCGATGCCCTTTAACGCGGTATGAAGTTCCTGAATATAGCGTGACTCGTTACTGCAATGGTAGTACAGCTCTTCGCAAACGCGCAGAGGGCTGTCCAGATCGGAATCATATTTTCTCCTGAACTTGTCCTGCTCCGCGTCGATTTTGAATGGACAATACCTGGCGCCTCGCCCGATCAGCTGTGCCTCCCTGATAGTTGTTTTTCCGGGGATACCGTTTTTGCTGTCGCGGGTGTCATAAAGCCTTACGATGTCAAACAGATTAAGCACGTCCCAGCCTTCGTTCAGCTTATCGACGGCAAATACCGCACGATACGGGTTTGACTTATCCTCCAGCGAATTCAGTATGATCTGCCTTTTTTCGATCTCGGTATCGTCGTTGGCAGAGATACAATGCGCCTCTGAAAAGTCATCTTTTAATTCAGCCGCCAGATCATCATACGAAATGCCGTTTTCGGCAAAAAAATTCCGTGCCTTCTTCATTATCTCCGTTCCTGTTTTTTCAAAGACAGCGCTTATACGCTTGCCGTTCAGGGAGCGGATCATATCAATAATTAGCTCCATGTTTTGCTTGTTCTCTTTGATAAGCTTGGATTTGAAGAAAACAACAGGCTTGACGTTCTGCCGATATGATTGGAATACTTTATACCTGTACTGGCTAAGGATAAGTGCTTGCAGAGCGCGGTCTTCCAAATCAAGATCCGAACGGAGCGTCTTGATCTCCTTTGAGTATCCGTCGGCTCTGAATTTGGAGAGCTGATAGTCAAAAACGATCTTTTCCTCATACTCGCTGAGTATATTCGTATTTTTCAGATCGCACGTCGCGGTAAACTCAAGGAGGATATTTTCTCTGTTTTTTTCAAAAATATACTTTACCGTGCTCTCCCAGCTGTTGAAACTTTCCTGTTCCGTTTTGTCTGCATGACGCAGATCAACATTCAGATGATGTGCTTCGTCGGCTATCAGGACGATTTTTTTGTCTTCAAAGTCATTTAGGGACAAAGAGTTCTCTTTGACAGTATGGATATCCGAGTGAAGACCTTGTGTTGTCGTAAAACAGATGTTTATAGCGTCATCGTCCGTATTCTGAAAATTACCGACCTCCCTGATCGTTATCCGTTCGCCGTTTATCCGTATCTCCTGCGCAAACAAATACTTGCCCGATGAAGGGTTTAAGAAATTCTCCTTAGTCTTGTTTACGATATTTGAAAGGTTTACAAAGAACAGAAAATTCCGATATCCTTTCTGATACAGATACAGCATCAGCCCCGCCATAATGAGTGTTTTTCCCGAGCCCGTAGCCATGTGGAAAAGCGTCTGCGAAGGATAGCGGCGCAATTTGTCGTTTTCAAAATAAGTGATGAAATTTTCAAAAGCCAGTACCTGATAGGGACGCCGCTCAAATCCGGGATTCAGGTTAGCAGGAATGTACGAGGGCATTTTCTGATAATTATCCCATAAATTTCGTCCATTATCAAGCTGTTCGTAAAGGTAAGACATTTATTGATCCTCCCCGTAAAAGCTTCTTGTAAATGATTTATCGCTCTCGGAAACGGCAAAAGTCTCGTCGTCGATATCGCAATAATTTACATAAAGCTGATTTTTGTCTATCAGTTCCATCAGAAGCGTTTTTTTATCTTTAAGAGACAAAGCAGCAAAATCTTTGGAATTCGGATCGATTTTGGTCGGATCGACCGTATAGCTGATAAATCCGGTTTTGAGAATATCTTCAAGAATTGTTGCAAGTGCGGCGTCGTCTTTTGCCTCCGCAATCTGATCGACATACGTCTGATTAAGCTTTGCCAGTTCGCAATAGATAAAAGAACCTCCGCCCTGCCAGCCCGCGTCGGAGGAAATGCCTCTGGACTCTCCGTTGATAACATTATCAAGTCGGGCGACGGTAATGTCTTCAATATAATCCATCTGCTCGCACAGGATAAAACGCCTGCCCATTTTCAGAGCAGCCGCCCCCGTAGTACCCGAGCCCGCGAAGAAGTCAACGATCAGATCGCCCTTATTGGTACACAGTTCAATTATTCTGCTTATGAGTTTTTCCGGCTTTTTGCCCTTTTTGAAGCCGACATTTCCTTCATTATGCAAATCGTTCGGCAAAACATCGTCCCAGATGTCGCATATCGGCTGACCTAAAGTCAATTGTCCGTCTATATTGAGCAGTCTGTCACTGGCAAAAAGCAGCGCATTTCCGTTTCTAATGTAGTAATCTTTTGCGCCTTCTCTTGGGAGATACACAACTTTATCGGGGTTATCAAGCGATTCCTGCTTTGCCTTTTTTGCTTCTTCACCGATGCTGTTATTATCAAGCGCCGCCCAACGTCCGATCTTGTCGGCATTGCCGATGACAAAATTCGTCAGCGCACTTTCGTAATTCTCTCCGTACTTCTTCTTGAGTGCGGATTTCTTTACGCCTTCGTATTCTGCCCATTTTTCCAAAACTGTGGAGAAAGTCCATTCCGAGTGATCTTTTTCCGCATTATTTATCCAGACGTTGTATCTGCTGTCGTATCCTTTTGCGGCATAGACGCGATTCGGGTTCCAGAATGATGTGTCCTTTGCGTATAGGATCACATATTCGACAATGTTTACAACACCGGGGTTGATGACCTTCGGTCCCGATGCCGAGGCGCGTTTTACAGTGATAATATTCTTCCTGTTTTCCTTTCTGAAGATCTCGTCCAGAAGAACAAGCAGATAAGCGATCTCATAGTTATCGACCGAGATCGCGATGGTATCGTCATTTGAAAGAAGCGAGTGCGCGATCTCCAGGCGGTTCTTCATAAATGTGAGCCATGAACTGTGATTGAACTTATCGTTGTATCCGAAGCTGTCGTTTCCCGTGTTGTAAGGCACATCTATGTATATTCATTTGACCAGTCCTCTGTACCGTTTCGCGATAGAAGCGATCGAAAGCAGATTGTTTCCTTTTATCACGAGGTTGTCGTTGTCGGAATATGACAAAGCAGCTGTTTTGCCTTCCTTGGTATGTTTCACAGCCTTGGTGAAAACCTTCGGAGCCAATAACCTGTCGATCTCATTCGGAGCGAGTGTTTCGTTATAGAATACCTCGCTGCGTTTCTGATCGTCCTTCGTCTGACCGCCTTCAAGTATGCAGTCCTTATACGGAAAAACAAGTTCCACATCGCCTGAGGAAGAAATATAATCTCCGCGGGAATTGATAAGACCGATCTTATTTTTGTATCGGGTGTAGCTGTCGGAGAGGAACTCGCGGTTATTGATAATATATCCGAAAGCTACCTTATCAAAAACTGCGATGCCGTCAACGATCACAAATAATCTTTTTCGGACGTCTTCATTCGCATAGAGGGCTTTTAAAAGCTTTGCGTCCATTTTTCCGGCTGCTTCAACAACGACATTGCGCAGCAATTCACCGTTTTTCGTAAAGAATCGGTCATCCTGTTTAAGCACTTCAAGTATCGTTTCAAAGACGTTTTCCATATTGATCTCCTTTTCTTTTGGTGATAGCTTCCGCATATCCGAAATAAATTCTATAATATCAGCCGATTCATCAAAATCATAAAACCGGATAGTGTATTATAATAATTCGAGCATATATAATATAGCATATTTTCGCTTAAAACACAATAGTTTTGCAGCCGATTCATAAAGAAGTTACAAAAATAAAAACGGATAGGTAGTTGTGCATGGCTGTCCGAAAAGAGACGCTTAAGAAAATAAAAATCGCAATAAATGATAAGAATCGCAATAATTATCACTTTGTTCATTGACTTTCGCTCGGATTTATATTATAATTATTATTGCGATGAGGAAATGCCGCAAGATCGCTGCGCGGTATCGTCAAAAAATCGCCAATATTTTTATAATGAGAGGTTATGACGGAATGAATATAGCTGTGGCACAATCGGGAGGTCCCACCTGCGCGATCAATTCTTCGCTGGTCGGCGTGTTCGGACAAGCGCTGAAAACACAGGGGATAGACGCGGTTTTCGGCTCAAAATGCGGTATCGAAGGCATAATAGGCGACGATCTTATCGACCTGAAACGTGTGATACGGACAAATGAGGATATGGAGCTTTTGCGGCAGACTCCTTCCACCGTGCTTGGCTCCTGCCGTTATAAGCTGCCCGAATACTCCGCCGATGATAAAAAAGGCGCTGAGATCTACGACCGTATCTTCGGGGTGCTGGACAAGCACCGCATCGAGGCTTTTTTCTATATCGGCGGCAATGATTCGATGGACACCGTTCAAAAGCTGTCCGAGCACGCCGAGAGGATCGGCTCGGGAATACGCTTTATCGGCATACCCAAAACGATAGATAACGACCTGCCCGTTACCGACCATACGCCGGGATTCGGCTCTGCGGCGAAGTACGTCTGCGCGAGCGTTCAGGAGATAATCCGCGACAGCTCGGTCTATTCTATAGAGTCCGTGACGATCGTTGAGATAATGGGGCGCCACGCCGGATGGCTGACAG
>JAILFF010000167.1 GCA_024697705.1 Ruminococcus sp. | reverse complement strand
TGTCTTAGGGTATGACCCCATATAGATCTGACATATATAAATTATACATGATTGATAGTGATTTGTCAAGTATGCGGGTGAATAAAATTACAGCGAACCGCCCCCGCTCATTCGGGCTCGATTATATCGGTTCTCATGTGTATGTGTATCTTATCGAAAAATGCTGATTCAACGATCGGCGAAAGCTCCTTTAATTGCTGTTCCAGATCGTTTTGAAGCTCGATATATTCATCGTAGGTAATGGAATCCTTATTGGTGACAGGCTTTGCCAGCTTGATCTCCTTTAAGTCTATAGTGTTGATCTCTCCGACCTTTTTCTCAAAAATATCGCTGTGCTCCGCGATAAATTCTTCGCTCTCCTTGTATGAGCCGTTCGTGAAATATATCGTGACAACATTGGACGGAAATAAAAAGCTCGGATTATCGGGAGTCATCGGCGGCTCATACACCGCAACAATGGGATAACCGTTCTTTTCATAATCGTTGCGACTCCAGCCGCTTGCGAAATTCTCGCCGCCGTCGTAATAGACATTGACCGTCTTGCTCTCGACATGACCGTCCTCCGTCGTGGCATGGACGGTAAAGGTATTGTTCCCCGAGGCAAGAAGCAGCTTTACGGTATAGCCGCCGCCGTGAACCGCCTTCATGAGCATATCCGTCACGTCGGTCGGGTCGTTATCCTGACTGTAATTGAGCTCCTCGGGCGGGGAGCCGTTTATCTCGTATGAAATGTCAATGATATACGAATTTGAGCTTGAAACGGTAAAATCAAAGTAACGGCGGTGATCGGTGACGGCGTATTCGTCGTCGTGAGTATTGATGTTTATTTCACAGTTTACCGGCTCCCATTTGGCGTAGAGGGTGATGTCCTCCATTAAGGGCTTGTCGGGATCGAATTCCTTTGTCAGCTCCTTATCGGTGTACCAACCGGCGAAGGCGCAGTCCTTTTTCTTTGGGGGCGCACATTCGATCGGCTTATCGCCCTTGTAAACGCCTTGCTTTTCATTGCCGTCGGTACCGCCGTTCCATTCATAGCGAATAGTCACGATCTCGCGTTTTGACTTATCGGGTAAAGTCGTGACCTTTTTTGTCGTGACAGAGGTTCTTGAAGTCGTTTTTTCGTCGGACGCTGTTATTTCGGCGGTCGTCGTAACGGCTGACGATGATGATATTGTTGTTACGGATTTGCTTTCCGGCTCACCCGCCGCACCCTCGTCCGAAACGTCTCCGCAGCCCGCAAGCAGAGCGCAGGCAAGTATTATTGATGTTATGTATGCTTTCATATCGGCGGCTCCTTTCTTATTATAGATGAGCATTTACTTTAAGATTAAAGATAAAAGATAATAGATAAAAGATATAGGACGCAACAGTGAAATATTAGTTTTAAATTTCAAACACGGGGATTAAAATATATCTTTTATCTTTTATCTCTTATCTTTTATCTTATTTACAAATGCTTATTTATTGTGAGCTTCTGTCTCGGGCTCGGGATTCGGTTTCGAGAAAAGATACCCCTGCGAATAATCTATCCCGTACCGAATGAGCGTGTTCTGTATGTCCTGATTCTCCACATACTCGGCAATTATCTTCATGCGATTGTTGCTTAACTGCTTCCACCCCGCAATGAGGGCGATAAGGTTCACGCTCTGCTCGTCCTGAGTGCATTTTTTTACTATCGAGCCGTCAAGCTTCAGGTAGTCGAAGTTGATGCTCGCAATGTGCTGTAAATTGGAATATCCGCTGCCGAAATCGTCTATCGAGATAAGCCCGCCCAGCTCGTGTATCCTGTCAACAAATTCCACCAGCTCTTCGTAGTCGTCGATGTCCTCGTTTTCCAGTATTTCAAAAACATAGCACTCGGGGTGAGGCGAACATTCGAGGAAATCGAATATCATCTCGGTGATCTCGGGGTTCTTGATGTCGCGTATGCCGAGATTCACGCTCACGCTCTTGCCGCTTATGTCGCGGAACTTCTCGAAGACCTTCCGTATCATCATGCCCGATATGCGGTCGTAGAGCAGTCCGTACTGCCGCGCTACGTCAAGAAAGCTGTCGGGATAGTATATCCTGCCGTTTTCGTCCTCTATACGCATCAGCGATTCGTAATGATGTATCCTGCCCTCGCTGTTGTCGTAGATGCCCTGAAAATAGGGTATCACCTTGTCGTTTTCTATCGCGTAATTTATCACGTTCACCATGTGGAAACGCTCGCGTATGCTGTCCTCGTCGAGCTGCCCGTGTCCCGAGCCGCGGACGTAGAACTGTATGTTCTTGTTCATCATCTCCACTCTTGCCGAGTAGTACGCCGAGAACACGCTGTCCTTATCGCAGCCGTCGATGATGCAGAACATCGGCACTATCGCTATGTAGTCCGAATTTGCCTTGAAAAGCTGCTTTTGCAGGTCTTTCATGTCGCTGACGAATTTATTGAGCGCCACAAAGTACGAGGGCGCGGCTATCGCGATATGCCAGTCCTTCACAAGATAGATGGAATAGCCCATTTTCTTGGCGAAGGAAAGGCTCTGGGACAGGTAGTTGCGGCGGGTGAGGTCGATGAGCTTGTCCGAGAATACCGTGCGCATGGCGGGCGTATCAAAGACGTTTATCATGCACACGCGGTCGTAGCCTTTGAGCGCTATGTCCATATTGAGGGCGGCGGCGTTCGGCATTTCCTCGCTTTCGGAATAGAAGAGCTTCATCTCGCAGTCCCGCACGAAGGCTTTAAGGCTGTCGGCGGCGTAGGAATGATCGCTGTCGATAAGGCGCTGTTCTACCTCGTAGAGATAATTGAGCAGGTCGCTGTTGTCCGCCACGAGCGAATCGGTATGCGAGAAAACGTAGGGGTTGTAGTTCTGCGAAGCCTCCTCCTCGCCCATTACCGACACGACGAAGGAGCAGTTCGCGAAGGTGTTCCTGCCGTCAACGTGGGCTATCTCGCCTTCGGTTATGCAGCCGCACATATTGGAGTTCTCGTAGGCGGATATCTCCCACTTTACGCAGTTTGAATAGATCATCGAACGGGCGATGCAGGAATATCCGAAAAGCGTCTCGGATTTTTCAAAATTCTCTATGCGGCGGAACAGCGAACGGTTGTCCGCTATTACCTTTCTGTCGTAGATGAAAGCCCTTTTGAGCTTCTTGCCGACAGTTACGTTATGGTTGGCGTTTATCATTTCACGCTTGCAGTCAACGTCGAGGTTCGGGTGCGCGTCGTACATTATCTTGTTCATGGGGTCGGCGCGGTCGAAGATATCGCTTATACCCGAATCGTTCGAGAAGCGCACGAATATCGGTATATCGCTTGCGTCCGAATAAACGTAGGGGAAGAGGTTCGTAAGCTCGGGGCGGTCGCGCAGCTCGTCGCCGACGCCGAGACGGAATTCCGAAGCCGCGTCCTTGCCGTCTATCGAGAGTATACACGTCCAGAAGGTATCGGTTATCTCCGATTCCTCGCCTATCGCCTGAACGCCCGTAGCGTAGGAGCTGTAACATTCAAAATCGTCGCCGCCCAGCGCCGCCGCGATGATGCTCTTGTTCGACCAGCCCGTTTCGTTAAAA
>JAILFF010000161.1 GCA_024697705.1 Ruminococcus sp. | reverse complement strand
TGGGCGACGTGAGCGGAGCGAACCGCACGAACGTAGTTCGTGCCGCGAACCGTGCGCACTGCGCTTTCTTCTCGATGTGGCAGAACAGGGCGAGCATTGCTCTCCCGTGCGATTTAACCGACAGCCCCTCGCTTTCGATTTGCAAAATATCGCCTGTCTGAACTTCGTTCAGACCTGCTCTTTCGCAAATATAAAATCGGCAATTATCTTGTTTCCGCTCAATTTTGCTGATTTATTCGCTTCTGCGTTTTTGTCGGCTTTTTATGAAATTGCCGATTTTATTTTTGGACTGTACGCTTTGCTTTCTCCGAATTGTTTACTTTAACCGCACAGTCTCTGGGGGAAACCCTTCTGAAGAAGGGTTATCCCCCAGACCCCCTTCCTAAGACTTTTGGTTTGCCCTCACTTTGTTTTTATCCTTGCGCTTCTTTTACCGCTTCGTAATACTTCTTCATCGTCAGCGCGTCTTTATCCTGCGTGCCCGAACTCTCGCAAACGATTATCGGCGTTAAACCGCGCTTCGCTATCACTTCCATGAGCGGCTCGAAATCGGGTCCGAATCCCTTGTTGTCGTCAAACGTAACGTGCTTCTTCTCCCCGCCGGGCTCCGTGAACATGATCTTTGAAAAATGACTGTGGAATACCTTCAGCCTGTCAAAGCCCAAACGCTTCTCCACCGCGTCAAAAATGGCTTCGTAATCGGCGGCGGTCTTTATCCCGCCGTATGTACGCGCATTGAGATGACCGAAATCAATGGTCGGCAAAAATGTCTCGTCAAGACTGCACAGCTCCAGTACCTCGTCCAGATCGCCCAGCTGATTTATCTTTCCCATCGTTTCGGGACAGAAGATGATGTCCTCAAAGCCCAGCTCTACTGCGCGTTTGCGGGCGCGGGAAAGCGTGTCCCTCGCAAGCGCCAGCGCCGAGTCGCGGCTCAGCTTCGCGCAGCTGCCGCTGTGTATGACGATGCGCTCGGCTCCGATGCGCCGCGCCGATTCGCAGCTTTCGATGATGTAGCCTATCGACTTCTCGCGTGTCTGCGCTTCTATCCCCGAAAGCGAGATATAGTAGGGCGCGTGCAGCGAAAGAGTTATCCCCGCCGCCTCCGCACGGGGACGAAACCCCTTCGCGAACTTCTCGGTGACTTTCGCTCCCCTGCCGCACTGGTACTCGTAATGGTCAAGCCCGTAATCCCTGATATACTCGGGCACATCAAGATTGGACCTGAATTTCTCCGAATAAGCGTCGCTGTTGCCCGCCGTACCAAATCGGGCACAAGTAAGTTCAATGCTCAAAAATTACCACACCTTCCCGTATGCGTTCAGCAAGCCTGACCGGGCATTATCCTTTGTAAAAGTAATTCCCGTAAGGATCGTAGGGCGCTGTGGGCTTGGTCTCGAACTGCTGCATATCGGGCTTGATCTCGACGATCTTGCTCTGATTGATGAAGAGTATCTGCCCGCTTAAGTCCTGCACCTCAATAAAATCGTTGTATACCTGCTTTATCTGGCACTTGTAAAGACCACCGCCCGTGTTTATCGTGCAGCGCTTGCCTACCAGTCTGTCAGCAAATTCTATCATGATGATCCCTCCTGTTTGTCAGCCGAACAGCCTTTTCTTTTTCTTCTCGTCGAGCGCGGTGTCATCGGGATCGACGCACACCGACGATATCATCGACTGATTTATATATACCGTCCTGCCCGTGCCGTCCTCCGTAAGCATTACGAAATTTGAATACACCCGCCTGACGATGCCGGAATACGTTTCCGCTTCCGCTCCCTCCGCGACGGTTATCTCAACGTGACGATCGCGCAAGTCGTTTGCAAATTCAAACATAACAAGCCCTCTTCGTTTCCCGCGGCTTATACGTCGGGTCTTACGTAGGTGACGGTATTCTGATTGACAAATATCACCTTGCCGTCGTCCTCCATAAGCTCAACATAGCTCGTGTAAACGTTCTTTACAACGCCTACGATAACTTTAGCCTCTCCGCCGAGAACACAGCCCATCTCGCAGCGATGATTTTTCAGTCTCATAACAAATTCTACCATAGTAATACTCCTTTCATATCAAAAAAGCCGCTATCCGGCATTTTTACCCGGTCTTTTCGGAAGAAAATATCTCTCGACCGCACGCTTGAACCGAAACGGCAGACTGGTCTCGGGCTCGATCGGGAAAACGAATATCGACCGTATCCCCGTAAGGCTGCACCCGAGTACGTCCGTGAATATCTGATCGCCAACCGCCGCAAGCTCCCTGTCGGGAAGCCCCAGCCGCTTTTTCGCCCTGATATAGCCGATAGGCAATGGCTTTGCGCCGTTCGGCACGAAATCGAGCCCCAGCCGCTGCGCAAAAGGCGTTACCCGCGCCGTGTTGTTGTTTGAAACGATCATCAGCTTTATCCCCGCCGCCTTCATCGTTTCGAGCCAGTCGAGGCTCGACTGCGGCGGCTCGGGATTGTTGTGCGTCGTAAGCGTGTTGTCAAGGTCGAGAAGCAGCCCCTTTATCCCCTTTTTCTTAAGAAATGCGGACGTTATCTCTGTTATATCGTTAAATACATAAGTCGGTGTAAACATCTGTATAGTCCCTTACTCCCAAAGACCTGCCCGTTTCGACAGCTCGTCGAATATCTCAGCCGCCGTGTAATCAGAGGGCTGACCCTCCGCGAAAAATCCGCCGTCTGCTATCGACTGCGCCGCCTCTACGCCCCTGCCGTATCTCTGCGAAAAATCGCGTAACATTCTGCCGCGCTTTTCTTCGTCGGTGTTGTAAAGCAGCTCGCGTATCGTCTGAAAGCCGCGCTGAATGTCGCCCAAGCCGTCTTCGAGCCACACGACCTCAATACCCTTGCGCCGCGCAAATTCAAACCTGTCAAGCAGGCAGACAGCCCCGCCGTAATCGTCGTGCGCGGCTATCTCGATGCGCCTGATGCCGCCCATAACGATAGTACCCATACACATAATGCACGGTTCGAGCGCCGCGTGAAGGGTAAGGCTCCATTTGTCGGGATATTTCGCGACGTCGAGTGTCCTGACCGCTTCGGTCTCGGCGTGTAAAGTCGAGGGATTCGGAACGACGCTCTCGCAGATCATATTCCTGCCCTCGGAAACGATATTCCCCGCGCTGTCGGTGATAACGGCGGCGATAGCCTTGCTCCCGCGGCAGAGCGAATCCCATTCAAGCGCGAATATCCTCTGCCAATGGGCGGGCAGCTCGTTATATAACATAGTCTGTACCCCTTCAAGAAAAAAGCGAACCGCCCGAAAAACATATCGGACACGGCTCGCATAAAAGTCGATCAATATTTGCGCTTACGAGCAGCTTCGGACTTTTTCTTGCGCTTTACCGAAGGCTTTTCGTAGTGTTCTCTTTTACGAACCTCAGCGATAACGCCGTCTTTAACGCAGCTTCTCTTGAAGCGCTTGAGAGCGGTATCCAAGCTTTCGTTCTTTCCAACGCGGATTTCTGCCATTTTGTTTCCCTCCCTTTGCCGTCAATGACAGAGAATAGCTATACTGAGAACGATACCCTTACGGTGATATTGGAAGGCTTGCTAAGTCCGTGCGGGGCTTATGCAGTCCGGGAGAGCAGATTTCCGCTCCCTCTCTGTCATTATCCGGTACTCGTTCCTACGCCGTATAACTACAAAATTTATTATACTATATTTCTTTTGATTTGTCAATAGTTTTTCGGGAATTTTCTTTATTTTTTATTTTAATTATCTCACGATAACCAATTCGCCGTTTTTACATAATAAGGTCTTTGACGGTTATGCAAAGCTCACCGCCGAATATACCCACGGGAACGGGCTTATCGAAGTCGTAAAAGCCGACGTTCACGGGGTCGCCGAAGAGGTAGACTGTTGTCCGTTCCTCGTCGGGGTCGATTATCCAGTATTCGCGCACGCCGAATTTCTGATAGATCGTCAGCTTGCGCCGGTAATCTCGCAATGTATCGGAGGATACCACTTCCACAACAAAATCGGGAGCGCCCATTATCCGCTTATCGTCTAATTTGGACGGGTCGCAGACAACAAGCACATCGGGCTGAACTGTTGTGTACTTATCGAGCCGTACATCAACAGGCGACATAAAATAACTGCACTTGCCGCGTTTTGCGTCAATATGGTCGGCTATTTTTCGGTAGACCCCGCCCACTATCCTTTGATGTGTGAGCGTCGGCGCCGCCTGCATGACTACCCTTCCGTCAATAAGCTCGACACGCTCGTTGGTCTTGTCGAACATATCGTAAAATTCGTCGACCGTGTAAAGTCTTTCCTGCTCTGCCGGCATGATGATTCAACTCCTTTCCTCCGAACCCGCTTACCTCCGCGTGTCACTTCACCACAATATTGACAAGCTTCGCGGGAACGGCTATCTCCTTGACGATAGTCTTGCCCTCGATAGCCGCCTTGATGTCGGGCTGCTCCTTCGCTATGGCGAGCATTTCGTCCTTCGTGCTTGCCTTCGGTATGTCGAGCTTGCATTTGATCTTGCCGTTTATCTGGAGAACTATCTCCACGGTGTCCTCGACAAGGTGAGCCTCGTCAAAGGTAGGCCATGTCTCGTAGGCTATCGTGTCGGTGTGACCCATCATGCTCCAAATCTCCTCGCCGATGTGCGGCGAAATGCAGGAGAGCATCTTGATGAAGCCTTCGGCGTACTCGCGGGGGCAAGTGCCGTTCTTGTAGACCGCATTGACGAAGATCATCATCTGCGCGATAGCCGTGTTGAACGCCAGCTGCTCGAAGTCGCCCGTTACCTTCTTGACAGTCTGATGATATACCTTATTGAGCGCTCCGTCGTTGTCGTCGGTGAGGTTCTTTTCTTCCGTGAAGAAATTCCATACGCGGGTGAGGAACTTCTTTGCGCCCTCAACGCCCGCCTTGCTCCACGGCTTCGAGACTTCGAGGGGTCCCATGAACATTTCGTAGAGCCTGAGCGTGTCCGCGCCGTAGTCCCTGATTATATCGGACGGATTAACGACGTACTTCGGGAAGCGCTTGCCCATCTTGATGCCGTTTTCGCCCAAGATCATGCCCTGATGAACGAGCTTCTTGAACGGCTCCTTCGTCGGCGCAAGACCCTTATCATAAAGGTATCTGTTCCAGATGCGCGAGTACATCAGATGACCCACCGCGTGCTCGGGACCGCCGATGTAGAGGTCTACGGGCATCCAGTGTTTGAGAAGCTCCTGATTCGCGAACTCCTTGTCGTTGTGCGGGTCGATGTATCTTAAGAAGTACCAGCTCGAACCCGCGCTTCCGGGCATGGTGGAGGTCTCGCGGACGCCCTTTATGCCGTTACGGTCGTACTGCTTCCATTCGGTCGCGTTTTCGAGAGGCGCTTTGCCGTTCTTGCCCTTGTAGTCGTCAAGCTCGGGCAGAACGAGAGGCAGCTCGTCGTCGTCGAGAACGTGTATGCCGTTTTCGGTGTGAACGACAGGCACGGGCTCGCCCCAGTAGCGCTGACGGGCGAATATCCACTCGCGGAAATGGTAATTGACGGTGCGCTTTGCCCTGCCCATCTTTTCGAGCTTCACGGTTATTGCTTCTTTAGCTTCCTCAACGGTCATTCCGGTAAATTCTTCCGAATTGATAAGCTTGCAGCCCTTGCCGAGATAGCTCTGCTTTTCAAAGGCACATTCGGACACGTCAACGTGACCCATCTTGTCGCTGCCCTCGATGACCTGTATCATGTCGATGTTGTGGGCGATAGCGTATTCAAAGTCGCGCTGGTCGTGGCTCGGAACAGCCATAACAGCGCCCGTGCCGTAGCTTGCGAGTACGAAATCACCGATGAACATACGGACTTCCTTGCCGTTTACGGGGTTTATGCAGGTAACGCCCTTAAGCTCGCAGCCCGATTTGGTCTTGTTGAGCTCGGTTCTGTCCATGTCGTTTTTCTTGTTGGTCTCGTCGATGTAAGCCTGAACTTCCTCGCGGTTCTGCACGCGGTCGAGCAGGCTCTCGGTGATAGTGCCGTCGGGAGCGAGAACCATGAACGTAATGCCGTAGATAGTCTCGATACAGGTAGTGAATATCGAGAACTTGCCGCCGCCCACGATGTCGAATTCCACCTCAACGCCCGTTGACTTGCCTATCCAGTTGCGCTGCATAGCCTTTGTCGATTCGGGCCAGTCGATCTCGTCAAGACCTTCGAGCAGCTTTTCGGCGAAAGCGGGCTGGTCGATGACCCATTGCTTCATGTTCTTTCTGACAACGGGATAGCCGCCGCGCTCGGACTTGCCGTCGATGACCTCGTCATTGGAAAGCACGGTGCCGAGCTCCTCGCACCAGTTTACGGGCATATCTATGTATTTTGCGTAGCCGTCGAGGTAGAGCTGTTTGAATATCCACTGCGTCCACTTGTAGTAATCGGGGTCGGAGGTGGCTATCATCTTCGACCAGTCGTAGTCGAAGCCCAGTTCTTTCAGCTGCTTGGAGAAGGTCTTGATGTTCTCCTGCGTAAAGCCGTTGGGGTGATTGCCCGTTGTAACGGCGTACTGCTCGGCGGGCAGACCGAAGGAATCGTAGCCCATCGGGTGAAGCACGTTGTAGCCCTGCATACGCTTCATTCTCGAAACGATGTCGGTAGCCGTGTAGCCCTCGGGGTGTCCCGCGTGCAGACCCACGCCCGACGGATAAGGGAACATATCCAGCGCGTAGAACTTGGGCTTGGAGAAATCCCATACGTCGGTCTTGAAGGTCTCATGTTCCTCCCAATACTTCTGCCATTTCTTCTCAATGGCTGCAAAATCATAGATGCTCATTTTCTTTTTATCATTCCTTTTATAATATAAATTGGGTTTGCCTGCTTGATTATTGATTCGGCGTTTAACTCCCGCTCGTTGATAACACTCTTCCACAGACAAATAAATTTCGTGTTATCTACGGTAAAAAGCCTGTAATTACGCGGGGTTTACGTAAATAACATCGTGTTATCTACGGTAAAAATCCCTCGTAAATAACATGAATTTCTCTCGTAAATAACACGAATATCTCTCGTAAATAACATCATGTTATCTACGGTAAACGGGCGGTATACCGCGCTTTTCTCCGTAAATATCACGAAATTTATTTGTCTGCGGGAGACATTGTTTTCATGGTATTTACGATGATGTGTGGGGTGGCTGCACGAGCTTGCTCGTGCCATTGCCCCGATCTGTTGCCCAGCCACCCGATTCCACAATGCCATGTAGGGGCGAGCATCGCATGAACAAGTTCATGCCATCGCCCGTGAATAGCCCCGCCCGCTGTGAAATCCCGACATTCGCGCAATCGTTGCACGAAAATCGCTGCGCTCTTTCGTGCAAATAAAATCGGCAATTCTCTTGTTCCCGCACAGACTTTTTGAACTATTCGTCTGCACCTTTTTGTCGGCTTTCTCTAAATTGCCGATTTTATTTTTGTTCGGACGTTTTCTCTTTTTACCGTGGATTTGCACCGTCGTGGGCTTTTGTGGGGGAAACCCTTCTGAAGAAGGGTTATCCCCCACACCCCCTTCCTAAGACTTTTGGTTCTTTTCTCTCGGGTAAGCCTTTCTAAGACTTTTGGTTCTTTTCTCTTGGGCAAGCCTTTCCTAAGACTTTTGTTTTGCCTTCGCTTTGCTTTTACTCAAAGTATTTCTTGCCAAGATAGCGGCACTTATAGCTCTCCGCATACTCGAACCAGCTGCCTATCTGCCTCGAACGCAGCAGATATACTAACGTCAGTACGCCGTAAATGAGTATGAACCGAAACAGCATCTCCGCCTGCGCCGAGCCTTCGTCCGCCGTACCCGTGAGCGTGAACATCATCGTCACCGAATAGCCAATCAGCATAAGGAAAAAACACACGATGATATTCATTATCCTGCCTATCCCCCGCCCCTTCACCGAGAATACTATCCCGACAAGCGCCATGACGATGAGCAGACCGTAATCCATGCGGCAAAGCTCCACTATTCCCGTGACAAATATATTCAAAGCACAGACGACGACCGTAGCCACCCGCCCGAGCTTTGCACGTTCTTTTAACTGCTCCTCATATATCTTCTGTGCCTCCGGAGTAACGTCATTATTGTTGTTCTCGCGGGGTCTCCACATAATTTTTAATTTCATAACTGCACCCCTTTTCGGGTCACAAGCGAAATTCTCCCCTTAATCGGGCTTGATGTATTCGCTTATATCGACAAATACGCCGTCGCTCCACAGCTTTTCAAGCTTGTAGAGGTCGCGGGTCTCCTTATAGAAAACGTGTACCACAATGTCGGTGTAATCGAGGATTATCCAGTTCGCCGCCGAGTAGCCCTCAGTGCGGACGGGCTTTATCCCGTGCTGCTTTTCGAGCTCGTATTCCACCGCGTCGGCAAGAGCCTTCGTCTGCGTGGTGGACGAAGCCCCCGCAATGATGAAATAATCGGCGATGATGGTAACATCGCGGATATTCACCGCCTTGATATCCTCTCCGCGCCTTGAATCGAGCGCCTTTACAATGGTCGCTATTACTTCCTGCTGTGAAACATTACTCATATTTGGTAATCCTCCTTATTAAAAAGATGAAAGATGAAAGATAAAAGATATAAGATAAGAGATATTTTATGCTTTTCGTTCGGCTTTCTCCGAAAAATAACCGTCCCCGTGCTTTGGCTGTTTTTGTCAGACAGGGATAACGTCCCCGACCTTGGCTTTCTGCGTGAGAACGCCGTCCTCTATAAGATACGCCTCGCCGCGTATCGCCTGAGTGCCGTCCTTTATCAGCAGATAGCTGCCGTCCACAAGCGCGTAGAACCTGCGCCCTATGCTGTCGGGATAGGCTATGTCCTCAAACACGCGCAGACCGTCAAGCACGTCGTTCTTTATCTCCTGATAGTGCGGGATCATCATGATATCGGTAAGCCCGAGCCCCGTCAGAAAGCGCTCGTAATTCGGGTCGATCGCTTCGCCCTCGCGCTCGGGCTGCGCGTAGACGGTCGAAGCACTGTTCATGCTGCCCGCACTTATGCCCATGATAACGCCGTCAAAGCCGTTCAGCAGCTCTTTGAGCCGTATCTCCGCAAAGAAGCGGTTCTGCGTGGGAACGTGTCCGCCTTCAAGAACTATCATGTCCGCGGCGCTCACAAGCTCTGCGGCTTTATCGGCGTTTCGTCCGTCGATAACGTCCATTCGGGAAAAGCTCACTCCCGAATCGGCAAATGTGGCGGTTATCTTATGCGCGGAAAGCTCGGTATACTCATAGGTATGCGGGTCGGAGCAGATGAAAAGCAGTCTTTCCCTGTCTTTGAGAGCAGCCTTTATCCCGCTGATGAAGCCGTTCTCGTCGGTGAATGTGTAGGTCAGCGGGTCCATTGGCGGCTTACTTGTCAGAAAGCAGGTCATTTGCTTCATCTCCCTTGATACAGAAACATGGTCTATGAAGTATTATATCACACGCGGAGCGATTTTACAACCCCTGCGGCTGAAAAACACGGAAATCAATTTTGCTACATTTGTCGGAGATCTTGTAGGGGCGCGCATTGCGCGTCCGTGAAATGACCCGTCCGCATAGAAATCCCGACCTTCGCACAATTCTTTTGCGAAATATCGCCTGTCTGAACTTGTTCAGACCGCTCTTCTCGCAAATATAAAATCGGCAATTTCTTTGTTTTCGTTCTGTTTAGCAGAATTATTCACTTTGCTTGTTTTTGTTCGCTAATTTTAAATTGCCGATTTTATTTTTGGTCGGAAATGCTTCTTGCAATTTATTATGAGACTTG
>JAILFF010000129.1 GCA_024697705.1 Ruminococcus sp. | reverse complement strand
CTCCACGCATCTGAACGATCTCTGCGAGACTGCCGCGGTTAAGAAAGCTCTCGGAGCGGCTGCGGAGAAGGTCGTTATCAACTCCACGAAGTCGATGACGGGTCATCTTCTCGGTGCGGCGGGTGCTGTCGAGGCTATCGCGACCGCATTGCAGATAAAGGGCGGATTCATTCATCAGACGCTGGGCTACAAGACCCCCGACCCCGAGTGCGACCTTGATTACTGCACCGAGGGCAGGCGTGATATCGAGGTCAAAGCGGCGCTGTCGAATTCGCTGGGATTCGGCGGGCATAATGCGACGAGCTGCCTGAAAAAGATATAAGATAAAAGATAAGAGATAAAAGATATTTTTAGCCGCAAAACCCGCGATAACCGCAAAGTGAAGGCAAACCAAAAGTCTTAGGAAGGGGGTGTGGGGGAGAACCCTTCTTCAGAAGGGTTTCCCCCACAAAAGCCCACGACGGCAACAAATCAACGGTAAAAAGAGAATTTGTCCGACCAAAAATAAAATCGGCAATTTAAGAAAAGCGTACAAAAACGCACAAATGAATGATTCCGCAAAATTGAGCGGAAACAAGTAAATTGCCGATTTTATTTGCGCGGAAGAGCGAAGCGATTTCCGTGCAACAATTGCGCAAGGTTGGGTAAAATTCACGGTCGTGGGAAAGTCACGGACGCGGGCATGAACAAGTTTGCATCAACAAGTTGATGCCGCAAGCTCGCCCCTACAATATTTGTTTTGCATAGCCGCGAAAAATTCGTGCAAAGCGGCGGGGGCAAGCCCCCGCCCTACAAAATTTGTTTTGCACCACCGCGAAAATTTGCGGGAAAACGTAGATTTTGCAATATGTCAACAGGTGGGGGCAAGCCCCGCCCTACATTAATTATTAACACAATATACGAAAATAACCGAAAATACGCTTAAAGAAAGGCTTTGATCTTAAAATGAGCAAGATATTTGATGTTATTGATACCGAAGCTATCGAGCAGCTGGCGCAGATAGTTTCAAAGAACGATCTCGGCGAGATCGCAATCGAATTTAACGGCAGATCGGTCACGGTCAAGAGCAAGAGGACTCCTCCTCCGCCGCCCGCGCCGATGCCTATGCAGTCCGCGCCCGCGGGACAGGGCTATCCCATGCCGCCCGTTTCCCCCGCCGCCGCGCAGAATATCACGGTGCCTATCGACACGCCCGTTCCCGAGACCATCAGCGGCACGGCGGTAAAGGCGCCTATCGTCGGCACCTACTACTCCAAGCCCCGCCCCGACGCGGCTCCGTTCGTGACGGTCGGCAGCAAGGTCAAGAAGGGCGACGTGCTTTATATCCTCGAAACCATGAAGGTAATGAACGAGATATGCGCCGAGTGCGACGGTAAAGTCTCCAAGATACTCGTAAATGACGGCGACGCTCTTGAATACGGGCAGACCGTTATGATAATCTCATGAGCAGCGACCGCCGCTCCCATGTGGACATTGAAAAGAAAAAGCTCACGGTGCTGCAAATCGTTTTCAGCGTGATAAGCATACTTGTCATCTGCGGGGTGCTGTTCTGCGCTGCGGATACATATTTTACCATGCAGGCGGACGAGGGGACTGCCGAAAAATACGGCGAGCTTGCCGCAAAGCTGATGACGCTTCACGATCGGCTTATGGAAGAACTTGCGGGCGGCGATCAGGAGCGTATCCTCGCTTTAATAGGGATATGGGCGGGGATAGCGCTCACGGGGCTGCTTGCGGGTACTGCCGATCTGCTTCTGAGCCGACTTTACCTCGATAAATCGGTGACGAGCCGCTTCGGTTTCGGCGTGAACCCAACGATGAGGTTTCTGCCCTCGATAACCGTAACGGTTTATATGCTTTTCCGCCTTGTCGCGGAGAGGTTCGACCCTACGCTGCGTTTTGTCGTTGATTTCTCGAACTTCAACATCAAGGGCGAGGGCTATACGTGGGAGATGTGGGTCACGCAGGGGTGCTATGTGCTGGTATTTTTCGCGTGTATCTTCACGATCTACGAGACCTTCGCGAACTCGGGACCGTTCGGCATGATAATCCGTCTGCCGCTTTCGGTCTTAAGCAACGGCGCGGTGGTCATGCTGCTGATGCTCAATTCGGTGTGCGTCATCGTGATAGCGTTAATGTTCGCACTGATAAAGGCGGTCGGCGTGATAATAAGCGTTACCCACCCCGACCATGTTATATATTACCGTGAATAAGGAGAATTATAATGGCTGTTGTAATGAACAAGGAACAGATAATGGAGATAATCCCCCACCGCGATCCGTTTCTGCTTATCGACGAGATAAACGAGCTTGAAGTGGGCAAGCGCGTCGTGGCGACAAAGTACATCAAGGAGGACGACTTCTGGTTCAAGGGACATTTCCCCGATTACCCCGTCACCCCCGGCGTGCTGATGATCGAGATGCTCGCACAGGCGGGCGCTGTGGCGCTGCTTTCTCTGCCCGAGAACAAGGGCAAGATCGGCTTTTTCGGCGGGATAGACAATGCGAAGTTCCGCCGTCAGGTAGTCCCCGGCGACGTACTGCGCCTTGAAGTGGAGATCACGAAGGTCAAGGGACCCGTGGGCTACGGCAAGGGTCTTGCCACCGTTGACGGCAAAAAGGCTGTCTCGGCGGAAATATCGTTCGCGGTAAAATAATACCGACATCTGTTTCAGAGGTCTCATAACTTATGGAAATACGAATGCTCCGCTTAACCGAGCCCAACCCCGATAATAGGTATTCAACTTTTAAAAATCAGCTTGAAACGAAGTATGATTTTGACCCGCCCGAATTTAAACAAATATTTGAAAGCAATAAAGAGACTGTTATGCAGTTTGTCGAAAAGGAATTGCGGGATTATATTAATAATGACGATCTGTGCAATGATTTGGAGGGAATGTTCCCGCGCCGTTCGATGCTTACGGGCGAATGGTACGTCAGTTCGGTGTACTTTGAGGATCATTTTCTTTCGATAGAAACGGCTTTTCTCGGCACCGATCTTGGATACAGGGACGATTATCTGGGGCTGGAAGCGGTATTTATTTACGACAGCGAAACAGGCAAATTTATTTTCGACGGGATAAACAGCTCGGCGCTGTAAACTGCCGCAGTATCATATAACAAATGTTAGATATTTGGAGTAACAATATGGAAAAAGTTCTTATAGCGAACCGCGGTGAGATCGCCGTTCGCATCATACGCGCCTGCCGCGAGCTGGGGCTGCACACCGTCGCGGTGTATTCCGAAGCCGACAGGAGCGCTCTTCACGCCAAGATCGCCGACGAAGCGGTCTGCATCGGTCCCGCCAAAAGCGCCGAAAGCTACCTGAACGTGCGTGCGATAATCGCCGCCTGCGAGATAACGGGCGCGGACGCGATACACCCGGGCTTCGGCTTTCTTTCCGAAAACGCAAGCTTCGCCCGCACCTGCGAGAAGTGCGGCATCACGTTCATCGGTCCCGATTCGCACAGCATTGAGATGTTAGGCGACAAGGCTGCGGCGAAAGAAGCCATGAAAGCCGCGGGCGTTCCCGTTATCCCCGGCAGCGAGGGCGCTGTCAAGACGATGGAAGACGCAAAGCGCATCGCGGACGAGATAGGCTATCCCGTCATGGTGAAGGCTTCGGCGGGCGGCGGCGGCAGAGGTATCCGCATTGCCGAGAGCGCCGACAAGCTCGAATCAATGGTGAACGCCGCCAAGCAGGAGGCGCTTTCCTGTTTCGGCAACGACGAGATCTACATTGAAAAGTTTGTGGTGAACCCCAAGCACATCGAGATACAGATACTTGCCGACGGCTTCGGGAACGTGGTTTCGTTAGGCGAGCGCGATTGTTCGATGCAGCGCCGCAATCAGAAGGTGCTTGAAGAAGCGCCCTCCACGATAATCGACCCCGAGACCCGCGCCGCTATGGGCAGGGCTGCGTGTGCCGCGGCGAAGGTCTGCGGCTACAAGAACGCGGGCACGATAGAATTTTTGGTTGACCGCGACAAGCATTTCTATTTTATGGAAATGAACACGCGCATACAGGTTGAGCACCCGATCACCGAGGAAGTCACGGGGGTTGACATCGTTAAGGAGCAGCTGAAAATTGCGGCGGGAGAGCCGCTCGATTTCAAGCAGGAGGACGTTGAGATACGCGGTCACGCGATAGAGTGCCGCATCAACGCTGAGAATCCCGCGATGAACTTTATGCCTTCGCCGGGCGTGATAGACGGTTTATTTGTGCCGGGCGGTCCGGGTGTGAGGATAGATTCGGCGGTTTATCAGGGGTATGAGATAACGCCGTATTATGATTCAATGATTGCGAAGCTTATCGTTCACGGGAAGGATCGTGATGAAGCTATTGCGAAGATGAAGTGGGCTTTGAGTGAATTTATAGTTGACGGTGTGTATACGAACATTGATTTTCATTTGAAGCTGATACGCACGGAGGAGTTTGAGAACGGAAGTTATGATAACGGATTCCTGAACCGCACGAAGATAATATAAGATAAAAGATAAGAGATAAAAGATATCGCAAGTGAAGGCAAACCAAAAGTCTTAGGAAGGGGGTGGCACGAGCAAGCTCGTGCAGGGGAGAACCCTTCTTCAGAAGGGTTTCCCCCACAGAAGCCTACGACGGCAGCAAAGAAGTCGGAGAAAGAAAGACGAACGGTTCAAAAATAAAATCGGCAATTCATAAAGAAGCCCACAAAAAGGCGCAAAATAATGATTCTGCAAAATTGTTCGGGAACAAGCA
>JAILFF010000126.1 GCA_024697705.1 Ruminococcus sp. | reverse complement strand
CTTCTGAAGAAGGGTTCTCCCCCACACCCCCTTCCTAAGACTTTTGGTTTTGCCTTCACTTTGCTTAAATGCTCATTTATATCAAACCCATATCGCAATCGCTCTGCGCCTGCCCTTATCTGCATACACCCTGCTCAAGAGGAAATTTACAAGGGTATCCTTTCTTTGTTAAAGGGTATGGAAAACCGATTCGGTTGACAAGTCTGCCGCGCAGATGTATAATATTGTTATCAATAAACTCACGGAGGTGCAAAGCCATGAACATACTGATGATAAATCTGCCCTTTTCGGGTCACACGAACCCCACTCTCCCGCTGACACGCGAGCTTATCAAGCGCGGTCACAGCGTCACCTACGTCAACGCGGAGATGTTCCGCCAAAAGATCGAGGAAACGGGCGCGGAATTCGTCCCCTACATAAATTTCCCCGCCGAGCCGACCGATAAGGAGCTGAAAAAGCTCTGCTTCCCCGCCGCCTTCGATACCGCTATGTCGCTCGAACGCAAGTTCGATCTGCTTATCTACGAGATGTTCTTCTACCCGGGCTTTGAAATTGCGCGGCGAATGGGTATCCCCTGCGTGAGACAGTTTTCGCAGCCCGCATGGTCGGAAGAGACATGGCAGTCAGCCCCCGCGATGTTCAAGATCTCCGCGTTCCTGATAGACAGGCAGATGCCGCCCAAAGAGGACGCACGCCGCATGGGTCTTGAAAAGCCCAGCCTTCACGACGGGATAATCGGCAGCAAGCCCGACCTCAATATCGTCTATCTGCCGAAGCAATTTCAGGGACACCGCGATTCCTTCGACGACAGCTACATTTTTGTTCTGCCCGAGCCTTCCGTGACGAAAAGCGACCTTGTCATTCCCTACGAAAAAATGACCCGCCCGATAGTCTACATATCGCTCGGCAGCATAATAAGCAACAGGGGATTCTGCAAGGAGTGCATAAGGGCGTTCGGCGGCAAGCCGTTCTCGGTGATACTGAACACGGGCAAGGTCAAGCCCGAAACGCTCGGGCGTATTCCCGCGAACATATACGCCTACCCATTCGTGCCGCAGATAGAAGTCCTTTCGCACACGGACGTATTCCTCACGCACTGCGGAATGAACAGCATAAACGAGGCGCTCTGCTTCGGTGTGCCGATGGTGGCGATGCCGTTCATGAACGATCAGATAACGAACGCCGTGCGGATAACACGGCTGGGGCTCGGCAGGAGAGTTCGCTCGTTCCCGTCAAGCGGCGCGGAGCTTTACCGCACGGTCTGCGAGGTGTGGGAGGACAAAGGCTTCAAGGAGCGGGCAGAAAAAATGCGCCGGCTGATTAAGCGTCAGCCGACATGGGACGAGATAATTTCAAGGATAGAAAAGCTCACGGAGAAGTGACGGTCAGTCGTCGTCCTCAAACAGGTGCTTTATCATGCGGCGGCGGTCGTCGATGAACATTTTCGTTATCTGATAGGAGGACGTTTCCTCGTAGGCGCAGGGGTGGAGCCTGCCGTCGTCGAAGGAGATTATCTCCGCGTCGGGAAGTGCAAGGATTATCGGCGAATGGGTCGCAATGACGAACTGCGCACCGTTGTTCGCCGCCTTTGCTATCGTCAGCATAAGTGCCATCTGCCGCTGCGGGGAAAGCGCCGCTTCGGGCTCGTCGAGAAAGTAGATGCCGTCGGCGCGGAAATTATTGAGCGCAATGGTAAGAAAGCTCTCGCCGTGGGACATTTTGTGCAGGTCGTGGGAGACTCCGCCCGGCAGCTTGCCGTATTCCTCGTCGGCGGTGGCGACGTTGTAGAAGCTTTCGGCGCGGAGGAAATAGCCCGCGGCGGGGCGGCGTATGCTGCGGATAAGGCGCAGGGCGTCGCAAAGCTCGGAGTGCGAATCGTAGGTCGAGAAGTGATAATTCATCGTGCCGCCCTCGGGATTGAAGCCGCAGCTGACGGCGAGAGCTTCGAGCATTGTGGATTTGCCCGTGCCGTTTTCGCCGACGAAGAACGTCACACGCCTTTGCAGGGTAAGCCCGTCGAAAGCGGCGATAGCGGGTATGCGGTGAAGGTAGCTGTCGGGGCTTATAGCGCTGCGGTCGATGCCGACGGCGCGAATGTAAAGCTCGCTGTCCATAATTTTCCTCCGTAATAAAACCGGCGCGAACATCACGGAAAGATGCTTCGCGCCTAAATTGTTTTTATAACTATATGAGATATTCGGGCTTTGCGGAGTATCTTTTATCTTTTATCTTTTATCTTCTTTCAGTGCTTCATGACCTCGCGGAGCCTTTTGTAATCGGGACAGCAGGTCGCGACCAGCCGCCAGAAGTCCGCGCCGTGATCCATGTGCTTTAAATGACAAAGCTCATGCACCACCACATAGTCGATACATTCCTGAGCAAAACATATCAGATCGAGGTTTATCGAGATGTTCCCGCCCGACGAACAGCTGCCCCACCGTGAGGTCATGCGCTTGATCGTTATCTTCTTCGGGTGAAGCCCCAGCCGCGGGATATACTCGTCAAACGCCTGCCGCACACGGCTCTCGCAAAGCTCGCAGACGTACCGCGAAAACTGCCGCACCGCGTCGGAGCGCGTGCCTCCGTTCGGCACATAGACGGTTAGCTCGTCCTCGGTGAGGATCGGCTCGCGGTATTCGGCGCTTTCCTCTATCCGCAGCCGCCGCCGTCTGCCGAGCAGCGAAAAATCCTCGCCGTCGGTAAAGCCCTTCGGAAGATGCGAACGCTCCTCTGCGTTTTCAAGGCTGTTCTTTACCCAGTCTAAATTCCTGCCGATAAATTCCTCCGCTGCCTTGCGCGTGCCGCCGTAGGGCAGCCTGACGGTAAGAACACCGTCCTTAACGCTTAAATAAGCCTTCGAGCGCTTGCCGACGTCGAGCAGATAGTCGAAGCTGTCGCCGCCGTTTTCATAGGTATAAAGAGCTTTCATTCGGCAGATCAGTACAGGTATTCGTAATAGATCCAGCCGTCGTAGGTGTAGTATTTAACATGAACATACTCGCTGTTTGCGGGACGTTCGATGACCTCCACCTGCTCGCCTGCCCCGATAGAAAGCAGCGGCTCGGCGTTCATATCTCCGCTCGAACGAAGATATGCAGCCTGCGAAACGGTCATCATTTCGCCCGTGTGTTCCTCCTGCGAGGAGGAATCGGCTGCGCTGTCAGCCTGTGAGCTGTCCGCCTTGCTTTCGGTCACTATCGCGGGAGCCGTGGTTGTCTCGGCGGGAGTAGTCGCGGGAGGAGCCGTCGTCTCGGTGACGGTGGCGGTATCTACCTCCTTGGTCAGCTCGGGTTCATTGGAAGGAAAAAGACTTTTTGCCAGTATAAGTATAACACAAACGACAAACACGCCGACCACTATAACAGCAGCGAAGCCGGCAACGGTAAGTCTGTCGCCCGATCTTGCATTTTTACCGTTCATTCCGCTCATTTTATCAAATCCTTGCTTAGAAATAATGTAGTGTGCCGCGCACACCTATTCACTATATATTATAACCTATTTTTCTTTTTTTGTCAACAATATCTTTGCAGATTTTCTATAAAACACAAAATGCCGCGCCGCTTTTCCCGTGTCCGACGTCCCCTGCTGACGCAGCGCTTTTCTTTACAAAAACAAGAGTGACTTTTTGACCATTATTTAGTGTTGTAAATTGTATAAAATAAACAAAATGAGGCTTTTGGTAATTATTTTTTTGAAAAATGCTTGATTTACAAAAAGAATTGTGGTATAATATATACAGTTCAAAAAGCTAAAACGCTTGGAAAGATGCAAAACGCATTTAGATAGAAATAAAAAGGAGTTGTTTACATTGGCAAGTGCATTTAAGATCATTGCAGGACTCGGTATCGCAGCAGTAGGCATTGCAGCAGCAGTTGCTTACAAGAAGCGCAAGGAGCTGGAGGATTACGATTACGAAGAGCTCGACGACGATTTCGATGATTGCTTTGTAGAAGATACAGCTGATAAGGCTGCCGACACAGTTGAAGAAGTTAAGGAAGCTGCCGAGGAAAAGGCTGAGGAAGTCAAGGAAGTAGCAGAGGACGCTGTTGAAGCTGCTGCCGATAAGGCTGCCGACGTTAAGGACGCTATCGCGGACGCTGCCGAAGAGGCTAAGGATAAGGTTGCCGATTTTGCTAAGGATATCATGAATAACCTTAATAAGGACGACGAGAAGTAATATTAATTTACGCATTCCCGAAATTTTTTCTTTTTCATACTTTCCTTTTGAGAGACCGCTTAAAAGTTTTTTAGGCGGTTTTTCATTTTGTTGATACGGAGGGATCTTTTTGAAACTTGTTTTGCCCGAACACATTGATTCGGCTATTTTCGACCTTGACGGCACGCTTATCATCTCTTCGCATATCTGGGGGGATATCGACATAAAATTCCTTGCGAAGCGCGGCTTTGAAGTCCCCGAGGACTACGTTACCGATATCGCCTGCATGAATTTCCGCGAGGGCGCCGATTACACGATAAAGCGTTTCGGGCTGAACGAAGACCCCGACGACATCATCGCGGAGTGGTTCGGCATGGCGCAGTACGAATACGCGCACAATATCCGCATGAAAAAGGGTGCGGAGGAATTTCTGCGGGCATTGAAAAGCGCGGGATTCCGCGTCGCGCTCGCGACCGCTTCAAATCCCGCGCTCTATCTTCCCGTGCTTGATAATAACGGTGTTCTCGACTGCTTTGACGCGCTTGTCTCGACCGAGGAGGTCTGCCGAAGCAAGCGCTTTCCCGACGTCTATCTGCTGGCAGCGGGCAGGCTCGGCGCTTCGGTAAGGGACTGCGCCGTGTTCGAGGATCAGGCACAGTGTGTGGAAAGCGCGAAAACAGGCGGATTTTTCGTCTGCGGCTGCCTTGACGACCATGAGATCAGCGACCATGACCGCATCAGAAGTTCAGCCGACATCGTGTTCCGCGAGTATTCCGAGCTTTTCTGCTGATTTATCAGCGTTTTACGATGTTTATTACTCCCCGAATGATCTCGGGGTTCGGATAGCGCCGAGTATTTTGCTCATCAATACCGTACTGCATAGCGAGCTGGAAGTTGTCAGCCATACATTCCTCGGGGTCGATAACATAGCCTGTATTTCTGCCGAACACATCGTCGAAGTTAGAAGCCTGCTCGGGCGTGTAAAAAGTATCCGTTCCGTCCGTCGGGACAAGCGCCGTTGTACCGACAGAGAAGAAGTCCGACTGAGCCGTTTCATACTTTTCTGTTGTTACAAACGCGGTAAAACAATCAATATCTTTACCGTCGATATTGAAAACCGCGTGTGCGTCGTGATGTTCAACGTCGGGATTGCTTATAAAATACTCTTTCACGCTGGGCGGAAGCTCATAATCGGTGCCGGTAGTTTCAAAATTTATGATAGAGTACATCTGCGATCTGAAATCGGGATTGCACCTGGTGAGACAATGGAACATCTCATGCCATAACAGCTGTTCGCTAAGCTCGCGGAAATACGGAACACAGTTCGTAAAAGAGAGGATCTTCATCATATATGTACTTAAATATATCTGAGTACCGTGAGTATAGCCCGAGGCGTTGCCCTCCATCGTCATGTCGGTATTTATGTATACTATCTCGTCGATCGGCGGAAGCTCATAGCCGTTCTTTTTGAGCTTTCTGCTCATTCTTGCAATTCCGCTGTTAATGACGTATTTTTCCAGGAAATTAAAATCCTTCACCCCATTGACGGACACTTCAATAAATTCATCTATCGTACCGCCGGTTTTCCTGAGCTTGAAATCAACATCGTTCTGTGTACAATTATTGTAATACTCGGTGTTGGAGCGCATAAGCTCGCGACCTTCTTCCGCTGTGGCGAAGCGATGCGGGATCTTGTTGCAATAGATCATCGTCATACAGAAATCGCAGATACTCATGATCAAAAAGATCGCGAGTATCCCAAGAAATATCCATTTAACAATACTTTTCTTACTTTTCTTATTATTAGTTTTCGCTGTCATATTTTTCTCCTTAAACCCAATTGTGATTTTGTCGGGTCAGATAATCTTCGTCAGATACACCGTGCCGCCCTCTACCCGAAATTTTACCTCATGCCCGTGAAAACCGAACCCGTATTCGCGCTCGGGGTCGTCATGATACGCGGGGCGCGGGTCGTTGAGCAGTATCTCCCGCAGCAGAGGACGCTCCTCGGCGGGGAGCTTCTCTATCTCGCTGCCAAGCTCTGCCCGCGTTATCGCTTGCTTGTCCTCCTCAAAACGCGCAAGACCGTCCGCCGCGTCGGGTACCGAATCGGCAAAGGCAACGTAAGGCTTGATATCGAAGATCGGCGTGCCGTTCATCAGATCGGCTCCCGCGACCCTCAGCACCGTGCCGTATGTCGGGTGCTGCTCCGCGCCTATCAGCCTTACGCATGAAAGCCCGAGAGAATTCGGGCGGTACGGCGAGCGCGTGGCAAATACTCCGACCCGCTTGTTCCCGCCGAGCCGCGGCGGACGTACTGTCGGCGACCAGCCCTTATCGGTATTTTCCGAAAACTGCCATATCAGCCACAGATGCGACCAGCCCTCGATGCCGCGAAGCGCCTCGGGCGAACGATAGCCCTGCTCGAATACGATCAGGCTTTCCGCGCCCGAGATCATGCCGCTCTGCTTCGGTATGCCGAATTTGTCCGTGTAGCCGTTCTCAATGTGAGCGACTGCCTCGATGGTGTACTGCAAGGAAATTCCTCCCGAATAATTATCAGCTTATAGAATGAGCGTTTTTTGACGAATTGCACAAAATGAATCTCTTTCCGGTAGGAATATACCGAACGTCGCGCAATTTCTCTTCTTTGCGAAATATCGCCGGTCTGAACTTCGTTCAGACAGCTCTTCCCGCAAATTAAAATCGGCAATTTTCTTGTTTCCGTCACGATATGCAGAGCTGCTAACTTCTGCTTTTTTTACGGCTTTTTTATAAATTGCCGATTTTAATTTTGTACCGTTTTAATTCTTGCTTATCACACAAGTCTTTAACCGCACAGTCTCCGGGGGAAAACCCTTCCGAAGAAAGGTTATTCCCCATGCACGAGCAAAGCTCGTGCCACCACCTTTCCTAAGACTTTTGGTTTGCCTCTTTCCTAAGACTTTTAGTTTGCCGGCGCAAATCTTGCCATTATCGCAAGCGCCGTGTTTACGCCGTCAACCGCCGCCGACATTATCCCGCCCGCGTACCCTGCGCCCTCGCCGCAGGGGTAGAGATTATCGGCGCTTTCGGTCACGCCGCTGCCGCCGCGGGGGATTCGTATCGGCGAGCTTGTGCGGGTCTCGGGGGCGGTGAGTATCGCCCCGCCGTCGCCGTAGCAGCGCATTTTCCTGCCGAAAGCGTTAAGCCCCTCGGCAAGAGAATCCGTCACGAACTCGGGAAAAAGCTGCCGAAGCTCGCAGGCGAAAACTCCCCGCGCATAGGTCGGCTCGACGGAAGCGCCCGAAAGCGTGGGCTTGCCGTCAAGAAAGCCTTTGACCGTCGTGGCGGGAGCCGCATAGCCGCTGCCCGCCGCAAACGCCGCTTTTTCAATGCGTTTTGCAAAATCGAATCCGTCGAAAGCGCCGCTGCCGAAGTCTGCGGGAGACACCGAGACCGCCACCGCCGCGTTAGAATTTCTTCCGCCGCGGGCAAACTCGCTCATGCCGTTCGTGACTACTCCGCCGCGTTCGCTTGCCGCCGCCACGACCGTTCCGCCGGGGCACATACAGAACGTATATACTCCCCTGCCCTGCGCCGTGTGGTGCGAAAGCTGATACTCCGCCGCAGGCAGCCGCGGATCGCCCGCGTATTTGCCGTATAGCGATTTTTCAACGTCCTCGCGGAGGTGCTCTATCCTCACGCCGACCGAGAACGGCTTCGGTTCGAGAGCCACTCCGCAGCCGCCAAGCAGCCCGAAGGTCTCGCCCGCCGAATGACCGCAGGCAATGACCACCGCCGCGCACTCCTCGTCGCCGCGATGGCTTTTGACCGCTTTCACCCGCCCGTCCGAAACGTCAAGCCCCGTGAGCGGCGTTTCAAAGCAGACCTCCCCGCCGTGAGCGATGACCTCGCGGCGGATATTTTTTACCACTTTGCAGAGAACATCTGTGCCGATATGCGGCTTTGCCTTCGTGAGTATCGAGCTGTCCGCGCCCGACTGCGCAAAGGTCTCCAGCACGAATCGGCAGCGCGGGTCACTGATGCGCGTAGTAAGCTTTCCGTCGGAGAAAGTCCCCGCGCCGCCCTCGCCGAACTGCACGTTGCTCGATTCGTCAAGCTCGCCCGTCTGCCAGAAGCGCTCGACCAGTTCCCGGCGCTTGTCGGCGTCAGCGCCCTTTTCGAGCACGAGCGGTCGGTAGCCGTACTTCGCAAGCACGAGCGCCGCGAACATTCCCGCGGGACCGAACCCCGCGACTACCACCCGTCCGCGCTGCTTTTCGCTGCCGAATACAGGCTCGATGCCTGCGCTTACGGCAAGGCGGCAGTCCGACACGCGCTTGCAGAGCTCGGTTTCGCGCTTCGGGTCGGCGGTCTCGATATACACCGAGCAGACGAAATGTATCTCGCCGCCGCGTTTTCTCGCGTCAAGGGATATCTTGTGTATATCTGCCGCGGCGATCTCACCGTGCTTAAGACCGCATTTCTTCACAGCCGCCGAGATCGCCCAGCCTGCGTCCTCCGTGAGCGGCAGCATTATATTCTGAACTATTATAGCCATACAGTCACCGCTGCTTTCTTAATGTATGATACTGTAAATGAGCATTTAAGCAAAGTGAAGGCAAAACCAAAAGTCTTAGGAAGGGGGCGTGGGGGAGAACCCTTCTTCAGAAGGGTTTCCCCCACAATACGTACCTCACAAATCTCATAAGAAATAGCAAGAAGCATTTCCGACCAAATATAAAATCGGCAATTCATAAATAAGCCCACAAAAAGGCGCAGACAAATAAATCAAAAAGTCAGTACAAGAACAAGCGAATTGCCGATTTTAATTTGCGAAAGAGCGCAGCGTTTTTCGCAAATAAGATTTCCCCTCCGTCAGAAAAGTACAGCGTCCCGAGTTTTCGTTGCACGGAAATCGCTTCGCTCTTCCGTGCAATAAAATCGGCAATTCACTTGTTCCCGTCACGATATGCAGATTTATTCGCTTCTGCGTTTTTGTTCGATTTTCTTGAAATTGCCGATTTTATTTTTGAAACATATATTTTGCTTCTTACCGATAAGCTTGCGAACGTCGTGGGCTTCTGTGGGGGAAACCCTTCTGAAGAAGGGTTCTCCCCCACACCCCATTCCTAAGACTTTTGGTTTGCCCTCACTTTATGTAAATGCTCATTTATAGTTTGCTGTCACGATCTGCCCGACGACGTGCTGCTGCTGACGGGCGTTACCGCCGTCATTTCGCCTACCGTTATCGAACCGACGTGCGAACCGTTGTTCCAGATATTGTGATACTTGTCGGAATATACCGTTATCTCGTGATTGAACGAACCATCGGCGGTGATGTCGGAAATATCGGCAACAACCCTAAGATCGTTCAGCGAAAGCCCTTCGATAATGCTTTTTGGTCCGATCATCGTAACATTGTACAGGCTCTCGGTGTCGAGCTTCGCCTGCTTTCCTTTCGGCACATTTTGGAACTCGATCTTGTAGGCGCCTATCGTGAACGTTTTTTCAGCGTAGTCGTCCAGGTCGAACTTGATCTCTATCTGCTTGATGTTTGACATCTCCGATTCGCCCGCCGAAAGCGGGATATCCCTTATCAGCGTGTGACCGCGCTGTATCTCGTACAGCGAGATGGCGTCAAGAGTGATTATCTCCTCTTCGCCCGCGTCAAGCAGCGGCGAGGCTATCTGCAAGGTGTCGTGCGAAAGCGTGTAGGGTATGCTGTCGATATCGAATCCGGGCGGCTGATCGGTAAATTTAAGCTCTACCTCCGCTGCCACCTTCTTATAGACAACATACTTAATAGTGACCTGATCGTCCGAAAGCTTGAAATCCGAGCCGTCAAGCAGTTCACCCGAGGAGTCGTAGAACTTGAACGTGCTTGTGGTAACGGTCATATCCTCCGAGAGCTTTTCCGTGCCCGAGTATTCCGCTTCCACCTTCGCTATTTTTTCAAGCTCGTTTTCGGGACCCTCGATAGTCACGATATTCGGGCTGACCTCAGGGGCGCCTAAAGTATAGCCTTCGTCGGCTGCGACATTGGGCGAAGAATCGACCACCTTCATTCTGACGGAGGACATCTGTTCAAACTTGACCTCGACGCGCGCGGGGGTCACCGACAGAACCTTGACATTGTCGGAGGGGTGAGCGCTTTTTACATCTATTTCGAGCTGATACGTTCCCGCCTTGGTCACGGGATCGAGATTTATGGTCGCCACAAGATCGTTCTGATCGTAGGTTCCTATTTCGTAGTTCATGCCCTGAATTTCCACATCGACTGTCACATCGCTGTAATTGAGCGCCTGCAAGCCCTTGCTTTCTGCGGCGGTGCCCGTCATGTTGAAATCAACGGGTATCTTCGATACCTTTTTGTTGATATCGGGGAACTGCGTTATCGAAAGCAGGAACCAGCTTATGACGGCAATGCAGAGGGCTAGTATTTTCAGCCCGACGTCCGAGAGGGCCTCGCCTGTCTTATTCTTCTTCTTTTTCTTCTTCTGTTCGGTGCTGTTGTTTACTGACGTTTCCATCCCGAGATCACCCTTCCGACGATACTGCCGTTCGCGCCCGCGTTTTTATCCTGGGGCATGAGTCTGTTTTTTAGTAGCTTTGAAAGACCGTCACGCGAATAGCCGCGTGTCAGCTCGCCGTTTTCGGCAACGGAGATAGTCCCCGTTTCCTCGCTGACGACGATGACGACCGCGTCGCTGTTCTCGCTCATACCGATAGCGGCACGGTGGCGCGAGCCCAGCTGCTTGGCGATAAGCTCCTCCTTCTGCGGCTTCGGCAGAAAGCAGCCCGCCGCGAGTATCTTGCCGTCGCGCATGATGACCGCTCCGTCGTGCAAAGGCGTGTTCGGGTAAAAGATATTTCCGAACACCGCGGCACTCGGACTACACTCCAGCAGCGTACCCGTATCTATCTGCTCGCCGAGCCTTGTCTTGCGTTCGCAGATTATAAGCGCTCCCGTGCAGGTGGCTGAAAGATTCACCGCAGCGTCGCAGATAGCCTCGATAGCGTCCGACCAGATATCGGCAGCGGTGCCGCTTTCGGAGGAGGAACGGAAATCGAAGCTTACTATCCTTGTTCGACCGAGCTTTTCGATGATCCTGCGAAGCTCGGGCTGAAAGAGGATAACGACCGCGAGTATCCCCCACTGAAAGCAGTTTTTGAGCAGATACCTGATAGCCTGAAGATCGAGCAAAAACGCCACAAGGTAGAAAGCCACGAGCAGCAGTATGCCCTGCACCAGCTGCAAGGCGCGGGTCTCGCGTATCAGCTTGAAGGCGTGATAAAGAATGTACCACAAAATAAGAATATCAATAATGCTGTTAAGGCGTATCGAGATAAAGACGCCCCATACGGCGTCTATCAGATCCCCGAAACTGCCGATAGATTGAAACAAGATCATCACTCTCCCGTGAAATTATAAGCTTTTTTTATTATAGCACATAATGGCGGGAATGTCCAGCAAATTTTATTAACGATTTGGTTTTTTATGCGCCTTCATTCGCGGTGAAATATAAAAGGAAAGAGCCCGCATTGCCGCAAGCTCTCTCCGAAAGATTTAGAATGTTAACGTAAAGTGAGTAAGTATCCAAATTATCAGCAGCACTATGAATACTGCCGCCGATATGACGGGAGTAACAATTATTTGGAATACCGTCAGCTTCTTTTTGTCAGCCGATCTGCGCTTTCCGATAAACTCGGTCAGCCAAAAGGGTATCTGCGCGAACACAAGGCTTTTTAGCGTCACGGGCAAAGCATTGTTTACGAGCGTAAACCGTATATGCTCCGAAAGATGCTCTCTTGCGTATTCGTTGCCCCTTGCATAGTCAAGTTCTTCATGAACACAGTACCCGCCGACGACCGCGAACACCAACAGACCCGTTATCAGCATTGCAAGGGTAAACCTTAGGATAAGTCTCTGTTTATCGGTACTCATCGGTATTCTCCTTTCGAGCGGGTGTCAGCTCTTTTTCCACCTTGCAAGGAAGTGTCTGCCGACGTCCTTCAAGGACTTTCCGTTGCTCTTGAGATATTCGTTCGTCGAAGCCACGATTATCAGTATAAGACCCGCCGTCAGCAGATAAGCCCACCACTCGATGCGCCCTACAAAGCCGCGTGTGATGTAAACGGTAAGACCTAAGAACGAAGCCGACGAGATGGCGAACCACCGACCGCTCCTTACCGCGAACGATACGAGCATTATGCCGAGCGTTACGCAAAGCACGATTATCGTGTTCGCAAGCGACTGATTCGTCAGCGCGTCAAACAGAAGCGCTCCGAACGCCGTAAGCTGTACCACAAAGCTCAGGTCGCCCGCAAGCTTCTTGCTGTCCTTCCAGATGATCTTGATAAGTATGCTGAACAGCAGAAGCGGCATGATGTTTATCTTCGCCGAGAGCATTTTGTCGTCTGTCAGCAGGAACGGTCTCAGCCATATCAGCGAGCAGCCCGCCGCAGCCGCAAACGTCAGCATGACAAGATTCGTCTTTCTCTCGTGTTCTTTTCTGATGAGGTTCAGGAAGAATATTCCGAACTCCGCTGCCGCGATGAAACGGCTCCATTTCTCGCCGAGAGAACCGTTCCCCGCATTGAGCGTCATCATCGGGGGAGCAAGCATCGCGAACGCCGCAAAGTCTATCGTCACGCCTTCGCCGTTTTTCCGAATGATGGTCGTGCGGTTGGTCAGCCTCGATATGCCGCAGAAGATGATGAACTCCGCAGCCGCGACCGCCGCTATCGCAGGGCAATCGTCAATAACGTCGTCCGAAACCTTGCCGGTAATGTGAGCCAGCTGGTACGAAAGCCCGCTTACCGCCGCTATCATGGCGAATGACGGCAATATCGCCGCGATATTGTACCTCTGCCGTCCGCAGAGCAGGTAAATTGCCGCTCCGACGAAAACGACCGCGATTTGCAGCACGAACGCCGCCGTCGAAGGTTCGACCGTATTACCCGCAGGTACGAGCATCAGCCCCGCAACAGCTATCCATAAATACTGCGATTGTGAGAAACGTTTGTCCTTCTGCTTGTTTGAGAGATAGGTAAACGCCGATGCAGCCGCAGCCTCTGCAACCGCTCCCGAAAGGAACGGGATCACATCGTCAAGACCCGCTTTCACTTCTGCGGCGCGGAGTAGGTCGGTCAGCCGCGATACCGCCATCAGCAGCGCGAAGGGCGCCGCTATGCGGTGAATAGTCTGATGAAGCTCGCCGTCTTTTTCGAGCGCGTACATCAGCAACATTCCGCAGAAGACGAGTAATCCGATAAACGACGCGATGATAAGGTCGATCCGTCCGCCGTCCATTTCGGAGACGATGCCTATAAAGAGCGCTGTCGGTATCGCAAAATCGGAGAATATCGTGCGTATTTTTCTTATCCTGATGAAGCATACCGACATTACGGCGATCAGCAGGATAAAGACGAGGTTCGGAACGAGTGTGCCTTCTGTCGCGTAAAGAATGTTGGTGTGAGCGGCAGCCTTCTTTACCGCGGAGGACGCATCAACCGCCGTCAGCGTCAGCACGCAGGGGAACAGCCAGCGCGAGATAAGCACGAACAAGCGGTGTGCGGGCTTTTTCTCGGTAAGGTTGGCGAGTACAAGTACCGCCGCCGCAAGGGAAACGAACAGTCCGTAAAGCGGCTTTTCACTAAAGGAAACTGCGGCTGCGAAGCAAGTCCCGACGGTAAATGCCACATCGGAAACTATCGTGCGGATATTCGCGCCGACGGCTCCCGAATAGCGGAACGCCAGTCCGAAGGCTGCCAGGAAAAGTCCGAACCACAGATCGTATGCGTCCGATGAGTGACCGCCCGCGCCGCTCTCTATCGCGGACGCCAGCGCCGCCGAAAGCTCGCAGAACGGCACCCACATGAAAATTCTCAGCGCGTCGTATTCTACGCCCTTTTCGCTGTTCTGAATAAGCATCAGCACTGCCATCAGCAGGTAGCAGACCGCCGCAAGCATTGATGCTCTTGCGCCGCCTTGCGAGGCGAGGTATATTCCGCAGCACATCAGCGCAAACGGGAAAGCAACAGCAGAGACGACCGAGCGCAGGCGCTTTACATTCATGAAAATGAAAGCCGCCGCAAATAATGTCAGCATAAAGATAAGCGACACTATCATTATTTGTAAATTGTAGCTTTCGGGAGCAATAGTCTTTACGATGGCAGCGGAAATATCATACGCAAGCAGGATGCTTGCAAGCGGCATCAGCCCCGTGAATATCGCAGGACGCTTTTCAGCCGACTTGTCAAATATTTGCAGACCGATCATCAGCGTGAAAGCCGCCGTAATACCTGCCGTGATCCCGCAGCCGATCGGGGCACTTGCAGTATCGGCTGCGCAGGCATGAGCCGCAAAAGAGGTCAGCAGCAGCTCCGCAACATTGACCCAATCGGAGAAACGCGATCTCAGGCGCGGGATAAAGCGCATCGCAAGCGCTCCCGCGAAGATAACGCCGCCGACGGTGAGTACAAGGTATATGTCGCCGATCTCGTCGAAACGGCTGCTTACAAGCGCCGCCGTACCCTGACCGAAGATCGTCACCGCGAAAGGCAGCAGACAGGCGTAGGGACGAACCAAACGCTTTTCGGGATCCTCGCAGGCGTGGATAAGCATCGAAAGCATCAGCATCGCGCCGACGGCAAAGACCATCAGAGCGTCGGTCTTGTTTATCCACGCGCTTGCCGAAAGGCTGTATATCACAAGCAGCGCTATCGGGTAAACGGCGTCGGAAAGAATACTGCGTATCGGATTGGCGACCGTGAAGACGATCGCTTCGGCGAGTATCGCTCCCGCGACTATGCAGTAGACCACGTTCAGGTCAAGCTCGGTAGAGCGGAAGAGAAATGCTCCCAGTCCGTAATCGGAGATAAGCACCGATATCGGCAGAAATACGGTAAATGTGCGCGAAGCGGCAGATTTGCTCTTTGATATCGAATGGATAAGGCAGAGCGCCGTCAGCAAACACATAACAGTAAGCAGCTGACCGCCCTTGACCGCTTTATTATTCGCCGCAAAGAACGAACAGAGCAGTACCGTTGGGAATGTCGCATCGGAAAGGGTGGTACGTATCGGCTTGACGTAGCGGTAAACGGCTCCGAAGCCGAAAGCGCAGCAGCCGAAGATCAGCAGGCGGTTCGCACTCGTGACATCGGGTATCGAAAGCGCCAGCTCGATAATAGATACGGTAACAAGTATCGGGTGAAGGTTTTTGAGCGATTTGCTGTCGAGAAGAGCGCCGTAGACCGCCGACTGAACTATCCAAACAAGCATGGTAAGGAAGCAGGGCACGGTCCAGCTGCCGTCCAGATTCGTTACCATGAAGGGCAGAGCCGCCACCGCGTAGATAACGGTAAGCACGCCCGTGAAGAGCTTCATCTGCGGATCGTACAAGTCGCTGCCGAAGCGGAGCTTCTGCTTATATAGCAGGAACAGTGGCACGGCGGCGATGACGTTCAGCACCAGCGCCCACATATCGGGGCTGTCGCCGAACACCTGTATGCTCATCAGCGTGAACGAGCAAAGTCCGCCGTAAAGCACGGCATGAACGAACGCGCCCTTCTTGTAGAGCTTAACCGCTCCCGCCGAGAACAGCGTGACAAGCAGCGCCGCGAACGAATACAGCAGCCAGAAGCCACCGCCCGATACGGAGAGCCAGTTGCCGAGCAGTCCGAAGTAGCCTACGGTAACAAACGTTATTGATGTGAACACCGAGCCCAGCATATAGAATGCCATGCCCGTATTTTCGAGCTTCAATTTCCTGTGAGCGACAGCGCTTACACCGAAGAAGAACGCCGCCATTACTGCGATAACGCCCGTGCGCTGCCAGTCGGTCATGTTGTTCCAGTTTGCGGTGGAGAAGATCATGCCCGCAATGATCACGAGCGCCGAACCGATTATGAGCATAGCCGACGCGGGGTTGATGGTGTGCTTCGGCTTTGGAGGTGCCTGACGGACAGCCGCGGGAGCTTTTTCCTGCACCTGACTGCCCCGATAATAATTCTGACGAGCGATATTCGAGGAGAAACGCCGTGCCTCGATAAACTCGGGCGGCAGCGGAGGTCCGATAAAATCTCCGAACGAGCCCGCGCCGCTGCTCTGCTGTCCGATCTCCCGTGCAGCCTGTGCGGGCTGAACGATCATGGCGGGAGTAGGTTCGGCAGAAATTTTCTTGACGATCTGAACGTTCTCGGAGGGAGTGCTCTCGACAGAGACTTCCGCAACAGGCTGAACCGTCGCAGCAGGTGTGCTTTCGGCAGCAGCTTCCGCGGCAGGCTGTAAAGTCTCTGCGGGCTTGACCTCCGTGATCTTCCCGGTGACATCGCGCACGGCGTCGGGAACGGCTTTTCTCTTTGCCTCCTCCGCGAGCGCTATCTCACGCCGCTTTTGGAGTATCTCGGGCGGCAGCGGAGGTCCGATGAACGAACCGAAATTAACGGGCGGCGGAGCATCATTAGCGCCCGGCAGCGGATAATTCGGACGGACAGCAGCCCTGGTCTGTGCCTTCTCGGTGAGCTTGTTGGTAAACTCCGTAACAGTTATCCTTTTTTCGGCAAGCAGCTGATGAATAAAGCCTTCGAGCTTTTTCTTTTTCGACCTTGTGATTATAAGAAGCGGTATCAGCACAAGCGGGCTGATGCTCCACAACGTACTAATGAAATGCAGCATAAAGCAAACCTCCTCCCCGCACTCAGGCGGCAGGCTTTTTTTCTTAATACCATTATAACACAGCATTAAAACTATTGCAAGATGTCGAATGTAATTTGTGAGAATTACAATTGTCACTTGCCGCACGAAAAAAATGACCTCCGCCCTATATAATAAGGAAGAGATCACTTATTTACAAATTACATTTGTAGGGGCGAGCATTGCTCACCCGTAAATTGTCCGACCGTCACGTTTTTTCCTTCATTCGCGCTTTCATTGCATGAAAATCGCTGCGCTCTTTCATGCAATAAAAATCGGCAATTTCCTTGTTTCCGCTCACTTTTGCAGAATTATACGCTTCTGCGTTTTTGTGGGCTTTTCTTGAAATTGCCGATTTTATTTTTTGTTTGGTTCAGATTCTTGCTAATTCTTATGAGACTTGTGCGGTACGGATTGTGGGGGAAACCCTTCTGAAGAAGGGTTCTCCCCCACACCCCCTTCCTAAGACTTTTGGTTTGCCTTCACTTGCGCTTATCTTTTATCTCTTATCTTTTATCTTCTTACAGCGGTGCTTTCAATGCTGCCGTAAAGTCTCCTACCGGCTTAACGGCTTCTCTGCCCTTATCAGCGATAATGTTCACTATCGCCGAGCCGACTATAACGCCGTCGCAATAGCCCGCCATTTTCTTAGCCTGCTCGGGACTTGAAATGCCGAATCCGATGCAGTAAGGCACCGTGTTCCCGCCTTTGAGCGGCGCAAGCAGCGTGTCAAAATCGGTCGTTATATTACTGCGGGTACCCGTAACTCCGAGCGACGAAACAACGTACAGAAAGCCCTTGCTCGCCGCCGCAATAGTCGAAACCCTGTCGGCGCTCGTCGGAGCAACAAGGAAAATATTGTAAATACCGTACTTGTCGGCGGTGTCGGCGATCTCGTCGCGCTCCTCAAAGGGCAGGTCGGGAACGATAACGCCGTCGATGCCGTATTCCGCGCACTTCGCAAAGAAACGCTCGGTGCCGTAGCGGAAAATGGTGTTTATGTACATCATCAGCAGAAGAGGCTTGTCGGTCTTCTCGCGCAGATTCTTTACCGTATCGAATATCTTGTCGAGAGTTGTACCCGCGTTCAGCGAACGCAGAGAAGCCTTCTGTATCGTCTTGCCCTCCGCTATCGGGTCGGAGAACGGCACGCCCAGCTCGATGATGTCCGCGCCGCGCCCGAACATTTCAAGCACCAGCTTTTCGGTAGTTTCAAGGTCGGGGTCGCCCGCCGTCACAAATTCTATAAGCGCTTTCTCGCCGCGTGCTTTAAGCTCCTCAAAGCAGCGGTCTATCCTGTTTTTACTGCTCAACTACATCTACCCCCCTGTATTTAGCTATCGAATAAACGTCCTTGTCGCCGCGCCCCGAAAGATTGATAACGAGTATGCTGTCCTTCGGCATGGTCGGGGCTATCTTCATCGCGGCAGAGACCGCGTGCGCCGACTCTATCGCGGGGATTATGCCCTCCATCTTCGAGAGATACTCGAACGCGCAGACGGCTTCTTCGTCGGTCACGGGCACATAATCGGCTCTTCCGATATCGTGCAGATAAGTATGCTCGGGACCGATGCCGGGATAGTCAAGACCCGCGCTTATCGAATAAACGGGCGCTATCTGACCGTATTCGTCCTGCAAGAAAAGCGACTTCATGCCGTGGAAAATGCCCTCCGTGCCGAGCGACATGGTAGCGGCAGTGTCGAATGTGTCGATACCTCTGCCCGCAGCCTCAGCGCCAACGAGACGAACGCCTTCGTCGCCGATGAAGTCATAGAAAGCGCCCATTGCGTTCGAGCCGCCGCCCACGCAGGCAACAACGCAGTCGGGCAGCTTGCCCTCGCGCTCCATGAGCTGGGCTTTGATCTCCTCGCTGATGACCTTCTGGAAATCGCGCACCATAGTCGGGTACGGGTGCGGACCCATTACCGAACCTATGCAGTAGAAGGTCGTGTCGATGTTCGAGCACCAGTCGCGCATGGCTTCGTTGATAGCGTCCTTCAAGGTGGAAGTGCCGCTGTCAACGGGCGTTACCTTCGAGCCCAAAAGCTCCATTCTGTACACGTTGAGCGACTGACGCTTGCAGTCCTCCGCGCCCATGTAGACCTCACACTCCAAGCCCATCAGAGCGCATACCGTAGCGGTAGCCACGCCGTGCTGACCCGCGCCCGTTTCGGCGATGATGCGCTTCTTGCCCATTTTCTTCGCAAGCAAAATCTGACCGAGTACGTTGTTTATCTTGTGAGCGCCCGTGTGGTTTAAGTCCTCGCGCTTGATGTAAATTTTAGCGCCGCCCAAATCGGCTGTCATTTTCTCAGCGAAATAGAGCATCGACGGACGGTTCGCGTAATCGCGGTAGAGCGCCTTAAGCTCCGCCAAGAACTGCGGGTCGTCCTTGTATTTATCGTAAGCCGCTTCAAGCTCGTGAACGGCTGTCATAACGGTCTCGGGGACGTACTGTCCGCCGTATTTACCGAATCTTCCGACTTTATCCATAATATAATCCTTTCTGTTATAAACAGTGAATAGTGTAAAGTGTAGAATGTAGAGTGAATAGTGAATAGTTATGGTATCGCCTTCGGCGATGATTATGCGGACGCAAGCGCCGCACTAAATAGTAATTCGTCCGGAATAAAAAATTCAGTGCGCGGCGAAGCCTGCGCATAATATGTGAGCGAAGCGAACTCCATAACTATTCACTATTCACTATTAACTATTCACTATTAACTGTTTTCAAACTCCCTCTCTCAGTTTATGAAGTTCGTTTGTTATACTTTCAGAACGCATGAGCGTTTCGCCGATAAGCACCGCGTCTGCGCCGAGTGAACGAACACGCTTCATGTCGTCGTTTGTCTTTATGCCGCTTTCAGATACGAAGACCGCGCCTTCGGGGGCGTAGGGCTTAAGCTTCGCCACCGTGCCGAGATCGACCTCGAAGGTCTTTAAATTGCGGTTGTTGACGCCGATCACCATGCCCTCGCGGTCGAAGGCGTAGCCCTGCATTTCCTCGACCGTGTGCATTTCTCCGAGCACCGAAAGCCCGAGCTCCCGCGCAAGACGGTAAAGCCTGTCGAATTCGGGCTTTTCAAGCACGGCGGCTATCAGGAGAACAGCGTCCGCACCTATCGCTGCGGCTTCAAATATCTGATAATCGTCAAAGATGAAGTCCTTGCGAAGCACGGGGATATTTACTTCCTTGCGTATCGCCGCCAGGTATTCCGATGAGCCCTGAAAATAATGCTCTTCGGTAAGGCACGAAATAGCGTTCGCCCCCGCCGCTTCGTACTCCTTGGCGAAATCCACGGGGCGGAAGTCGGGGCGTATCAGCCCCTTCGACGGCGAAGCCTTCTTCACCTCGCAGATGCACGAAAGCGTGTCCTTTTTGAGCGCCGCCGCAAGCGAAAGCGGCTTTCTGTCTGCAAGCTGCTTTTCGGCGCGTTTTTTCATCTCATCGAGTGAACAGCGGGTGGTCTCGCGTTCGAGCTGTTCGCGGCGATATACTATAAGATCGTCAAGTATCATGCCTGTTCCTCTCTGTTGGTGAACTCTACGAGCTTGTCTACCTGTGACGCAGCCTTGCCGCTGTCGATTGCCTCAGCCGCGAGCTTCACGCCCTCTGCAATAGAAGCCGCCTTTCCGCAGACGTACAGCGCAGCACCCGAATTGAGCAGCACGATATCTCTCTTAGCGCCCTTGATCTCGCCCGAGAGGACACCGCGGGTGATCTTCGCGTTGTCAGCCGCCGTGCCGCCGACTATCTCCGACTTGTCGTAGCGGGAAAGTCCGACAGCTTCGGGCGTTACCTCGAAGGCGGTTATCGTGCCGTTATTTATCTCGCAGACTGCCGTCGGCGCGGAGATCGAGAACTCGTCAAGACCGTCGGTGCCGAATACTACCATCGAATGTTTTACGCCTAAGTTCTTAAGCACCTCAGCCACGATATCGAGAAGACGCTCTTCG
>JAILFF010000125.1 GCA_024697705.1 Ruminococcus sp. | reverse complement strand
TGCGGCGCGAGGCGGAAGCCCTCGCCGCGGGAATATCCGCCGTCCGCTGTCACCCGTGTAAAAACGGGCGACGGTTTGGATTTTTTGATACCTAAAATTGTAAACACCTCCTGAAATAGTTAATGGTTAATAGTGGATAGTGAACAGTTACGGTGTCCGTTTCGCGGACGATATTATGCGGAGGCTTCGCCCCGCAAATAGTTGTTGCTCAAAAGGGATGATCAGTGCGGCGCGCAGCGTCCGCATAATATACGCCGCCTGCATGAACGAGTTCATGCCTGCTCCTTGACTATTCACTATTCACTTTTCACTATTCACTGAAAAATCATCTCTCCGTTGACATACAGAAAAAACTGTCGGCGGGCTTAGAGATATACGCAGCAAAATATCGCATATCGTCCATCGCATGGTCGTTCTCCTTAACGGGACGGTCGGCAGCCGCCGAATCGTCCCAGCGGTAAAGCGAAAACTCCCTGATACAGTCGGCACACGAACGCGAGATCTTTATCGAGCCCGAATTAAGCATATCTGCGACCCTCCTTATGCCGCTTATCACATCGTTTTTCGCTGGCTCGACGCGGAATTTCCCGTGCCGCTTGATACATTCGATGAACGAAGCCGCCGACGGATCGACGATCACCCGCTCGATCTGCCGCCCGCCGCAGAGTCTTTCAAGCCCGCGGTAATGCTCTTCGTCGGTGCGCTGCATACCCTCGCGCCGCGAATCGTAGTAGTATTCCGCGATGCGGTACCACACGCCGCCGCTCTGACCCCACAGCCCGAAGCTCGAAGGGTTCACCGTGCCGTAATCGCAGCTGACGACGAACCTCGAAAACTCTGCGGGCAGCTCGTCAGTAACGTGTGTTTTCTCCTTGAACATAGGGTAGATGAGCCCGCTTACGTCGCACCATTTGCCGAGCACATAGCGCTCGTAGAACGTCCCCGTGTAAAGCCTGCGGTAACGCTGCTTCACCTCCTTCGACAGCGAGGGGTTGTCCTCCATTGTGAAGTGAAGCACGATGAGCCGCTTTTCGTGCGCCTTGTCGATGTACTCGCGCTTGAACCAGTGGGCGCTGTAATCGGGGTTGCAGTTGAACCAAAGCTTCGCGCCGCGCACCGAGCATCGGGCGATAGCCTGCTCGACAAAGCTGCGCGGCATCAGTGCGGTCTCGTCGAACATCACCCCCGCAAGGGTCATGCCCTGAATGAGCGCCGCCGAGCTTTCGTCCTTGCCGCCGAAGAGGTAGAAGCGGTTCGTCCTGCCCGCCCAGCTGACCTCGGCGTAATGCTCCGAGAGCTTTTCGCGCAGTCCGAAGTCCATCGTCTGTGCGAAGCCGTAAAGCGAATTAAGGATATTCCGCCGCACCGAGGTTATCGTCTTGCCGCAGACCGCGAAGCTCTCGCCGTTAAAGCACGCCATCGCCCACAGCAGGAACGATTCCGACATACATTTCGTCTTGCCCGAGCGCACCGCGCCGTCGCAGATAATGCCGTCGTTTTCGCGGAGCGCGGGCGTGTTCCACCATTTAAAGACGAATATTTGCTTGGGCGAATAGCTGCGTGCGGCTGATCCCTTTTTGCCGCTCAAACAGACTCCTCCTCTCCGCCGTTATCGCCGATGCTGCCGTAGATAGCGCCCAGAAGCTCCTCGGCGGCATTGCTGCTGCCCTCCTCCTTTTCAGCCGCGGTGAGCAGATCGAGCGCTTTCAGCCTGTCGAAGAACTTGATTTCGACAACGCCCTTACCGACCTTAAGCTCCGACACGCCGAAGAGGTCTGCCTGTTCGATCATCTCGGGGGTGACGTTTTCGGCGAAGGCTAAAGCCGCCGCGTCGTTGTTCCTGCCGAAGGCAAGGCGGCGAAGACCCTGATCGGCGGGGCAGCGGGCTCGCTTCATGCGGAGAACTCGCGCCTTGCCCGCCGCCGTCCGCGAGAAAAGGCATCTCAGCCCTTCGACCAGTGCGGGAGCGCCGCGCTTTGCTCCCGCCGCGACCGCAGCCTCGTAAGCGTTGCCGCACTCCGAGTAAGCAGCCGCAAATTCGTTGATACTTATGCTCATTTTTTTACCTCCGATTTTTCATTTTTCAGAAGGCTCTTTGTAAATGTCCCTCTATATATAGCGTTCAAACGCCATTTTGTTGCACGCAAACGTGCAACAAATAACGAAATATGTCTAAATTAAAAGATAAATCATTTGTTTGCACAAATCGAGGTGAAGATTTTTGTATCGTATGCACTAAGAAATTTTATGACATCAGTGTGGTGATGTAATAAAGCACACTTGATTTAAGTCAGGCTTTTTATATGACTAAAATCAATATAATTTTCCGGGCACGGCAAACAGTGAGCGCTGTTACGGATAATGCTTTCGCTGCCGGGATATGGCAAATTTCGGAAGCTCGACCAACGATTTTTACTTGTACAAATATTTTGTCACTGGTTTGTCAATAGTTTATAATTTGTATTGACTTTTGGGGGATATTCTGTTATAATATATTTGCCGGACTTTTTCATGGGTCGGAGCGCATATTATTTAAGAGGGTGACGATGTGGATTTGATATATAATGATCCCGCCGACGTTGAGATATTTAACGGGATATTCGGCTCTTCATGGCTTACTGCCGCGGGGCTTGACCCGAATATCGGAGCCTTTTTGCTGCTCGATAAAGAAAAGCGCGTCGTTGCCGATAAAAACGCCGCAAGGTGTTTATCTTTGAAGGAGGACAGCTCCGACCATGACGAGATCTCCGAGCTGCTGACCGTTGCCCGCGGGTTCGCACCCGATTTCGAGGCAAGGCTCGTTCCCTGCGGCGAGGGTATGACCGCGGGATTTATTTACATCAGGGAGCTGCCCGAATTTATGGAGCTGCACTGCGAGCTTTCGCCTGTGCGGAGCGTTACCGCCGCTGCTGTGAACGATCCGTTTTCGGCGCTCATGATGATCTGCGTCGAGGGCGCTGAGGGCACTCCCGAATTTATCGACAGCTGCTGTTTCACCGCCGCCGACACCATTATAAAGAAATTGCCCGAGGGTGCGCTCTTGACGCGCATTTCGGAGAACGAGTTCAGGGCGTTTCTGCCCTCATCTGTCGAAGACCCCGCCGCCGTTGCCGAAATGCTTTGCAGAGAGGTATCCGCAGCGGAGATCGTCGATCGGTTCGGCAGCGCCGTGAGCGGCGAAAATCCGCTGACTCTTTCGATAGGCGTCTGCGCGGGAAATCGTCCCGCGGCTTCCAAGATACACGGCGCGGCTTTCGCGCTGTTTCAGGCAGTATCGGACGCTGAGAACGCCGTCAAGGTGTTCCGTCCCGAAAGCTACGAACAGGGCAAGGGCGATTATTACAGCCTTATCAAGCTCTCGCAGCTGATAAACGATAATCTTTTTGTATATCATTTCCAGCCGATCGTCAGCGCTCATACGGGCGAGATAGTCGCTTACGAGGCGCTCATGCGCAGCGACCCCGCGATAGGCTACGGACCTCTCGAAATACTCGATCTTGCCGAAAAGCGCGGCAGGCTCTACGACATAGAGATTGCAACGCTGCGCAATACATTGAAGATACTCAGCGAGAATCAGAGCTTCTTCGACGAGCGGCATATGTTCATAAACTCTATCCCCTCCGAGCTTCTTTCGGAGGAGGACTTCGGTGCTATAATCGCCGACTACGGCGAACTGCTTGAAAAGACCGTCGTGGAATTTACCGAGCGTGCCGAGATCACCGACAGCTCCCTCGAATGTGTGAAGGAGCGTCTCAAACGCGGCAGGATGGGTCTTGCCATCGACGATTACGGCACGGGCTATTCAAATACCTCCAATCTTATGAGGTATTCCCCCGATTTCGTGAAGATCGACCGTTCGCTCATTGCCGATATCGACAAGAAGCCGAAAATGCAGGTGCTTGTGGCGAGCATCATAGAATTTGTACATTCCACGGGCGGCATGGCTCTTGCGGAGGGCGTCGAGACTCTCGAAGAGATCAGAACGGTGATAGGCATGAGCGTCGATCTGCTTCAGGGCTACTACGTTTCACGCCCCAAGCCCGTACTTATAAACGATATTTCCGAGAAGATAAAGAACGAGATAATCAAGATAAACTTAGAACTGAGAAGCGGCATCAGAAAGGTCTACCGCGCCGCGGACGGCGAAAACCTCGATCTCGGCAGGCTTGCAATCGAAAGATATACCGAGATACTGGTCGAGGGCGGAATGGTCAAGCTTTCGGGCAGCCCCGATACCCTTGTTCGGATACCGATAGTTGTCAAGCAGGACGCCGACTGCATAATCACGCTTAACAACGTCAATATCGAGACCGATACCGACGTGAATGTGCTTACTCTTTCGCAGGGCTGTTATGTGCAGCTTGTCTGCCAAGGTGAAAACGTTTTCCGCGAGGGCGCGGTGATCGTTCCCGAAAGCGCGTATCTGCGGATAAGCGGCTCGGGCTCGCTGTGCGTTTTCGCCGACGCGCATAACTGCTGTGCTGTCGGCAACGTACACGACGCGGATTTCGGCGAGATAGAGATAGATCTTGACGGAAGGCTCGCCGTATCGGTAAACGGCGTGAACGGCATCGGCATCGGCGGAGGTCACGGCGGCTCGGTAAGCATTTCGGCAGGAACTATCGAGGTCGCGGTGTCGAGCTCTTACGGCGTGGGCATCGGAAGCAGTTCGGGAAAGACAAAGCTCGATCTGCACGACTGCGCTTTGGATATTACCGCGAATTCTACTCAGGCGGTCTGCATCGGTTCGCTGGAGGGCAGTCCGGAGATAGCTATGCACGATGTTTCGTTCTCCTGCGTCTGCACGGGCAACGAGCTCTGCGCCATCGGTGCGTTGGGCAGTGAACCCGCGGTGATAGATATGCACGATCTTCAGATCAATACCGAGCTGCGCGGGCGGAAGATCATTAATATCGGCACCGAAGGCAGCGCTGCCGACTGCACGATAAAGAAAGCGATGATAGCGCTGTACAGCGAGGGCAGCGCCGTAGCGGGCATCGGCGACCGCAAGGGCGGCGGAAGTCTTTTCATCGAGGATACCGATCTTCAGCTGAAATTCCTTACGGGAAGCTGTCATCTTCTCGGAAGCCCGAACGGTTCGCAGGAGTATACCCGAGTTATAAAAAAGATAAGTCTTAACGAATGATAAATGTAAATAAACTATTACGCATCGGTTGAGTGGTGAACTATATGAAAAACGGAACTGAAAGATTAAAGGTGGGGCTGCTTATCAGTCACCTGGAGGACGATTTCGACAGCGCGGTCTGCGAGGGCGCTATGCTGGCGGCGGAGCATTCCGATGTTAATCTGTTTATTCTTCCCGGAAGGTATGTAGACGGCGTTTATGCCGATAAGCTGCGCACCGAGTATGAATATCAGTACAATACTCTTTTCGATCTGCCGACGGGCGGCGACTTCGATCTGCTGCTCGTGCTTATCGGAACGATAGGGAGCCACCTCGATCACGAGCATAAAAAAGCGTTCGTAGACCGCTACAAGGGTACCCCCGTGATAACGATCACCGCGGAGGTCGATGGCTATCCATGCCTGACGGTCGATAACAAAACGGGTCTTGTCGAGGTCATGGAGCATCTTATAAACGATCACGGCTGCCGCAGCATCGGCTTTGTCAGCGGTCCCAATACCAGCGACGACGCCAACGCACGTCTCCGGGTATATAAGGAAGTCCTTGCGAAGCATGATATCCCCTACGACGACGGCAAGGTGGTCTACGGCAATTTCTCGAAATACGTCGAAAAGCAGGCGGGCGATCTTATCGACCGCAATCCCGGGCTTGAAGCTATTGTTTTCGCAAACGATCAGATGGCTTACGCGGGCTACAAGGCGATGCGCGACAGAGGTATCCGTCCCGGACGGGATATCCTCGTGACGGGCTTTGACAACGACCCCATCTGTGAGGAGCTTGTCCCGTATCTTACGACGGTAAAAAGCGACGTTTACGAGCTGGGCTACAATGCCCTTATCGAGGGGCTCAATCTGCTGAAAACGGGCAAAATGGAGAAGACCTCTATCCCCTCGTCGATGGTAAAGCGAAACTCCTGCGGGTGCAGGGGAAATCCGCGGCTTGCCTCGCTCGATCTTTCCATAATCGACGGCACCGACGAGACAAACGTTATGGCGGATAGACTGAGTCATTTTCTCTACGGAAAATACCGTCAGAGCGAGGAAACAAGGCGGCTTTGCGGCGATTTCAAAAATCTTGTCCTGATGATAGACAGGTATATCAATTCCGAGTCGCTCAACAACAAAATGGCGCGGGATATGATAGTATCGGCGCTTGATAACGTGCTTTCGAGCAACTCTTTCAAGTACATTGTTCTTGATGATCTGTTTGCCGTCATCGAGTATCTTCACAACAGATACACGGCGCTCAACACCGATCCCGATACTCACAGCATGATAAACCGTCTTTTCGTGCTGATATACAAGGTTTCGGCAGAAAGGAACGCCGCCTACGCCCGCGAGAGTTTAGAGGACAACTACAATCTTTCGTGGCAGACCAGTTCGATCACCCGCGATATGCTTATTTTTGAAGCCTACGACGACCGTTCGTATCAGACGGTGGTTGATAAGCTCGTACAGCTGCACATGGATTCGAGCTACCTCTTTATTTACGAGCCCGAGATAGTCAACCGCAAGACCGACACGTTCCGTATGCCCGATTATCTGAAGCTGAAATCATGGCATAACCGCAGCGAGGCGGTATTGCAGCCGTCCGACGAGCAGCTTATCCGTTCCGACAGCCTGTTCACGAACAAGTATCTTCCGCAGGACAGGCGCTACACAATGGTGCTTTCGCCGCTTTTCTCGAACGAGGAGCATTACGGTCTGCTGATGTGCGAGCTGAGACACGAGTATTTCGTGTATATACGTTCTGTAACGGCACAGCTTTGTGCGGCGCTTAAAATAATCACGATGATGAAGCGTGAGGCGAAGACCAGCCGTGCGCTGCGCCGCAGCCTTATCGAGATCGAAGAAAACAACGAGTTCCTAAGTCATCTTTCGCGGCAGGACGAGCTTACGGGCTGTCTGAACAGGCGCGGCTTCTTTGAAAAAGTGCGCGGCAGGCTGAAAGAGGACAGGACCGAGGGCATCGAAGCGGTAATGATCTTTGCCGACCTTGACAGCTTAAAGACGATAAACGACCGTTTCGGACATACCGAAGGCGATTTCGCGATACGCTCGGCGGCGGAGATACTTCGCAGAAGCTTTGAGGGCACGGATTATTTTTTGGGCAGGATAGGCGGCGACGAGTTTGTCATCTGCGTATTCGAGCACGTGGGCGACACGGTCTCGGCGACGGACGACGACATCAGACAGCACATTGACGTAATATCGAAGGAATTCAACAGCGTCGAGGCGAGGGACAAGCAATATATCGTTCATACGAGTGTGGGTGTTTATTCGTTCATCTGTACGCCCGATGTGGAGATAACGGAGCTGTTAAGTCATGCGGATTCGCTGTTATACGAGCAGAAGAAGCATAAGAAGAGCATATTGAAATAGTGCTGTAAATGAGCATTTAT
>JAILFF010000050.1 GCA_024697705.1 Ruminococcus sp. | reverse complement strand
CGGATATTGATGGTGTCTGCTGTCATATCCTCTCGGTCAGAGTAACGCCCTCGGGCATATCCTTATCAACGATCACGGTACATTAGGCAGATATTCCTCGAACAGCCTTGACATATCGGGCATAGTCGCGGACAGAAGTATCGCCTTGCTGTTAAGGAATTTCGTTATATATCCTATACCTCGCAGACAGGGCTGCAATACATCGAGCGGCAGAAGATGTATCTCATCGAATATGATGACCGAATCCCCCATGTTGTGCAGCTTGCGCAGTCCCGAGCCCTTGTAGTGATACAGCGATTGAAAGAACTGTACATTGGTGGTGATAACGAACGGAGAATCCCAGTTTTCACAGGCTTTTTGCAGCTTTGCGGCTGTCATATCCCCGCCGCTTTCATTGTAAACGAAGTTGGAATGGTGCTGCAATATATCGGCGTACTCTCCGAAAAGCTCTGTGAATCCCTGCGCCGTCTGCTCGATGATGCTTGTGTAAGGAATGACGCAGATGATTCTTTTCAGCTTACCGCCGCTCTTTTTCAGCAAGTCGAGCGCAAGTCTCAGGCTGCAAAGCGTTTTGCCGCTGCCCGTGGGCATATTCAGCAGGAAGACATTCTCCTCGCCCTTGCAGTTTTCACGCGCCTGCCTCAGCAGCCGTCCGCGGGCTTTTTGCAGATCGCTATCGGCTTTGAATCCGCCGAGCTTATCGTCAAGTATTTCCGAAACTTTGTCAAAATCCGCATTTAATTGTCTGTCTGTATTGGGTGTAAAAGTCCGCTCGGTATCGAGAAAATCCGCATCGGTGAGACAAGAAAAGAGATATCTCGTAAAAAAGGCGTACCGTTCGATTTTTTCGCGTTCGTTGCCCTTTTCAACATCGCCGAACATAAGCATGAACGGCTTTTTTAGGTCAGGAACGGAGAAATTGATTTCCTCTTTGTATGCAGAATAATCGCTGCTGCCGATATATTCATGCTCTCTTTTTAGACGGGCTTGAAGAGTTTGTTCATACTCCTTATCGCCGACAGACCCGCCATCCGGCAGTCCGGTATGATGCCCCGCGATACAATATTCGAGCATTGAAAGGAAAATTTTTCTGCTCTTATCTGTTTCGAGCTTATGCAGCTCAATTGCACCGCAGACAGAGTGCTCAAAATGCTCCTTACCTCCTTTAATCCTTCGCTGAAATGCCAAAGAATACTTGCCGATATCATGCAGCAGACCCGCAAGCTCCGCAAATGGCTTGAATTCGTTTATCGCAAAGCGTCCGCATAGTGCCGAGGTCGCGTTAAGATGTTCGAGAACGGTCTGTTTCCTGCCATCTTCGGTTATGTGCGCGTAATACTCCATATTTCGCCTCCTATATCCGCTTATAGCTATATTGCACATAATATTATAACACAATAACGAGAATGTGTCAATATATTCAATTGAATTCTGATATATCATTGTTGCAGCAGGAAAAGTAAATAGGCCTCTGAACATTTATGATCATAATTTACATTATGAGATCTACCTGTCACAATAGGTTCACGGTCGGTCTCCGATGTTGCAGTAACATGATCTACATTTTTCACTGCTGCTCCAAAATGCCTATTGATTTTCTCGTCCGGAAGTGGTATAATATAAGTGAAGGAAGGCGACGGCATGGACGAATTTCAGAACATAGACCGCAGCGCAAAGATCGTAAAGCTAAAGCTCGACATAATCTTCAAGAAGGTTTTCGGCGATGAGAAGAACGAGGACATCATCGCGGCTTTTATCTCCTCGCTGCTGGAAATACCCCGCGAGAGCATAAAGAAGATATACATCGAAAACGTGGAGCTCCCGCCCGAGCAGCTCGATCAGAAATTCAGCCGTCTCGACCTGAAGCTCGACATAGACGGAAGGCTCGTGAATATCGAAATGCAGGTCAACCACGAAACAGATTTCAACGAGCGCACGCTGTTTTACCGGTCGAAACTGTACAGCGAGGAGCTTAAAGAAAGCGAACCATACGGCACACTGAAACAGACTATCTGTATAAACATCATCAATTTCAACCAGTTCAGCTGTCCCGATTATCACTCGCATTTCAAGGTGCTTTCGGATAAATTCTCGATCCATTTCTTCGAGCTGAAAAAGATCAAGTCGGCGGCGAAAAACAAACCGATGGAGGACTGCTGAACCTAATCAACGCGGAAACGGAGGGTGATCTTATGGATATCCAGAAATCAACGGAGATACCCGAAGTACAGAAGACAATAGTAATGCTGCGCACTCTCAGCGCCGACGAAAAGACCCGGCAGGAAGTCTACTACCGCGAGAAGCGACTGCATGACGAAGCAAGCGCCCTTTACAGCGCAAGAGCGGAGGGTTTGGCAGAGGGCAGAGCGAAAGGCAGAACAGATCGAGACAACGAGCTCATAGAAAAGTGGAGAAAGAAAGGCTTTACCGAGGAGCAGATCAAAGAATTGCTTTCGTGATCAAATGATTTAACTACCATTATTCGAGAGATCATAATATCAAAATCCAATGCCGTGCAGGAACACTCACTTTCTGCACGGCATCTTTGGTTATTTATGTAGATTCAGACTCCCCGCAATATTCCCCCATAGTCCGGCCATACTATCCCTGTAGCTTTCATGTTTTTACCTCCGTGTGTATATTTTTGTTGATACGAGAATAGTATGCGCGTTTTTTTGTTATGAATGAAAAGTGCTACAAATGGTGCGCGGCGCTTGAGGGGCGTTACGTCTATGGAAAAGAACCAAAGGACGTTTATCATCACCACCATTCCGGATTTTTAGTTGAGCCGAACTATTCAGCCCCATACTAAAATTATAGCTCACTTCGGGGTGAAAGTCTATTAGCAGTGCGCATGAATTCCCGTGCGCCATAAATCTTTTCTTATCGTGAAAATGTTATGGGGAAAATAAAAAGCTGCGGAGCGGAGAGTCGCGCCCGTTTTTTCGTATATTGGATTGAAAATCAGGGCTGATTACTACGAATGGGGCATACCGCCCTCCGAGGTCGGCTATCGTAACGCAAATGAACAGCGTAACATCAAAAAAGAAAAGTATGCGATACAGCCGGAAGGAGCTGAGATCACATACCTTGCAGGACTGTACCGCTTTGAGAAGCATAGAGGTGTTCAGACACCGATGTTTGCCGTGATAACAAGAGAATCGGTCGAACCCGTTAGCTCTATCCATGACCGAATGCCCCTTATTCTCGGTAAAGACAGCTTGCGTGAGTGGGTGCGTCCCGACGGTGATCCCGGCAGGATAGCGAATAAGGCTCTGACGAATATGGTTATGGAGAAGTCAAAGGACTATCCTGAACCGAAGCCTGATTTTATGAAGATATGAATTAAGGTGAACAATATATGATAGTGAAAGCCAAATACATAGATTTGCAGGATATACTTAACTTACAATATCTCGCTTACCAAAGCGAAGCCAAATTATTTGGCAGTAAAGACATACCTCCGCATAAACAGACTTTAGATAACGTTCCGCGGCGATAAGAGTTATCTTGGTGACAAAAGTCTGCGAAACCGCGGAAACGAGTCGGCGTCGTTGAAGATATTTGTCGAGTTTATCGCTTTGATAATCCGATGTAGGATATATACCCTGCTGCAAAAAGAGAAGGAAAGACTCGATAAAACACCGAATTATATGACGGTGCCGGCAGCGATAAAGGAGTTGGAAAAGATCGAGATGATAAAAGGGCTCGACGGGAAATACCGCCTCGATCACGCCGTAACCAAGAATCAGAAGATGATACTTTCCGCACATAGAATGGATTCCAATAGTAATCATTCATACACTCACAACCAAGAATAATCACTGTAATATGAGGAGAAAGAACTACTCTATTGGCTGTGATTTCCCTTGTATGACACGGCGGGATAGGTTTCATCAAGCTCAATGACTTCGCTCAGTTGGGTCTCTTTTTGCCATTTACTGACTGCCCCGTGCAGCTTGTGTCTCCGGTTCAGTGCGGTATATACGTGTATTCCGCATTTTTCGGCGATCTGATTTAGAGGCTCGTCTTTAAGCTCGCATTCGATGAGTCTATACAAAGCAAAGGTGTAGTGGTTTCCAATATATGAAGCACAAAAGAGCCGTGATGTCGCCACGGCTCTTTTTGATGTGTTTTTTTGGCGAGAATGGTTGGCAGTCCCCTTGTAAGTTTTAGATCACCCCGAACAGCTCCGTCAGATCGGCGTCCCTGATGATACGCTCCGAGTCCCTGTCCGCGTTCGCAAGCATACTCTCGACTTTGCTTTCAAGCGCCACGCCGATGAATTTGTCCGCGTCGATGCCCCTCAGCTCAAAGAAATAAAACGGGTTCTCGTCCAGCCGCACGCCGATGCCGTACATCGCCGCCGCGACGTGCTTGCACATCAGCGCCCAGTCGGGGCAGCTGCAATTGAAGCTTATCTCCTTCGGCTTGGGGAACAAGCCGTCCTTCGCAAGAAACAATTCTTTCAGATCGAGCGGGAATTCCCCCTTGATAAGGCTCTCCATGTTCTCGATGCGCCTGCCGCACTGCTCGATGATGGCTTCGCATTTCTCCTCCGAAAGCGGGCTTATACGTATCTCGATCTTGTATGGCGTTTTGCGCGTACCCTGCACCCTCGCCTCGACTTTGCCCTTCTTGATCTTCAAGTCGAGGACGGTGCCGTTCTTCACATAGCGCCTGCCCCTGTCGAGACGGCTCTCATAGTCCGCGTAGCGTTCGAGATTCTCGCACCATGCTTTGCCCCACCAGCTTGTGCATATCTGGCGGCGCGTAAACGGCTCTATCGGCTCGTATGCCAGATTTTTCTTTGCCGCGTTCTCGGAGCTTTGCTTTGCGCGGGCTTTCAGCTCGGCAACGGTCGGCTGAGAAAATTTAGTAAAATCATCCCAATATTTGCTCATTCTGCCGCCTCCTTATTCCAGCCGCAGCAGCTTCAAAAGCTCGCTGTTGCTCATCTCTGTTATCCACTTCTCGCCGCCTGCGCCGATTATGTTGTCGGCAAGCTCGCGTTTAGAGTTTATCAGCGCGTCGATCTTTTCCTCAACCGTACCCTTTGAAACGAGCTTATGCACCAGTACGTTCTTCTTCTGCCCGATACGGAACGCTCTGTCGGTCGCCTGATCCTCGACGGCGGGGTTCCACCAACGGTCGAAGTGTATCACATGATTCGCCGCCGTAAGGTTCAGCCCCGTGCCGCCTGCCTTGACCGAAAGCACCATGAACGGCACATACTTTTCGCCGTTGAATTCCTCCACGAGCTTGCTGCGCTTTTTCGCGGGAACTCCGCCGTGAATGATAAGCCCCTTGCGGTGGAATATCTTTTCGAGGAAAGCCGCGAGATAGTCCGTTATCTCACGGTACTGAGTGAAAATCAGCACGCGCTCGCGCTTTTCGTATATCGTCTCGCAAATGCTTTTCAGCATTTCAAACTTGCCGCTGTCGGCGGGGTCGTAGCCTTCTTGTCCGAGGAACTGATCGGGGTGGTTGCATATCTGTTTGAGCTTCAGTATCGCCGCAAGAACGGCGCCGCGCCGCTGCATATTGCTCTGCTCGTCGGAAAGCTTTTTTTCAAGCTCGGCGACCTGCTTGCGGTAAAGCACCGTCTGCTTTTTGGACAGGCTGACATATTCGATCTGTTCGAGCTTGTCGGGCAGGTCGGCGATAACGCTCTTGTCGGTCTTGACGCGCCGCAGAATGAACGGAGAGACCATGCCTTTGAGCTTCCGATAACCGTTCTTGTCGGTGTCGAGCGAGCCCGAAAAATCGCGGAATTCCGCCGAGCTTCCGAGAAGTCCCTTGTTGAGGAAATCGAACAGCGACCACAAGTTCGTCAGGTCGTTTTCTATCGGAGTACCCGTCATGGCGATGCGCTGCCTTGCGGGTATTTTCTTTATCGCCTTTGTCTGCTTCGTGGCGGGGTTCTTGATCGCCTGCGCCTCGTCGAGTATCAGGCAGTCCCACGTTCTTTCGGCAAGCTTGTCCGTCCGCGCTGCCATGCCGTAGGTGGTCATGTAAACGAAGCTCTTGTTCTCGTCGATCTCGGCTTCAAGCTGCTGCTTGGTCTTGCCGTGGAGAATCGTGTAGGTGATCTTCGGCGTGAATTTTTTAGCTTCGTTCTCCCAGTTGCCGAGCAGCGACGCGGGAACGATCAGCAGCACGCGGGCGTTCTTGTCCGTGCCGCGCAGCTTTTCGAGAAACGTGAGTATCTGCAAGGTCTTTCCGAGACCCATATCGTCCGCAAGACAAGCGCCGAATCCAGTCTTTTTCATCTGCATGAGCCAGTTAAAGCCCACCTGCTGATAGGGGCGCAGCTCGGCGTTTACCCCCGCGGGGACCTTGATCGGTTTGATACCGCCCGGCTGCCGCAGGTTTTTAAGCATATCGTTCAGCCATTTTCCGTTTGATATCTTGATATCGCCGTCAAGGTCGGACTTGCCGCTCATGCCGCTTTCCATGCGAAGCGCCTGAAGCAGCGTAAGATCGCCTTCGTACTTATCCATTTCGGCAAGCAGCTTTTTCAGGCGCTCGTGATCGACCTCGACCCACTTGCCCTTGATGAACGCAAGCCCCTCGGTCTGATGGAGCAGCTGTTCGATCTCTCGTTTGGTGAGCGTCTCGCCGCCTACGGTCAGCTGCGGCAGCATAGACACTATGCTTTCAAAGCCCAGCATCGACGCTCTCTTATCGCCAAGCTTGACGCTCAGCGAAACAGCCGACTGCCGCTTTCTCCACCAGTTGGGCAGACGGCACATAACGCCGCAGTCCTCTATCCCGGGAACGCATTTGAGCAGCGCGTAAGCCTCCTCCGCCGTGAGCCGCAGCGGATGGAACAGTTCGCCGCTTTCCACAAAGCCGCCGATAAGCGGACATATCTCGGAAACCTTGTTAAGACACGAAAGCAACGTTACGAGCTTTTCTCGGTCTGCCTTGAACTCGGTCAGCGCATAAGAAAGCGGCATATGTCTGACCCGATCGTCCTCGTCTGTGGTAGCGTATGTCGCAAGAAAAGCAAACGGATAGTCCTCGTCGCGGCTCTCGACAAGGTGAAAGAATATACGCTCGGGCACACGCAGACGCTGACTTTTCTCCGCAAGGAACAATGCCACGGTACCCGAAAAGTCATTCATCTCGCGGCTGAAAACGCCGTTCAGCCTGTCAAATATACCCGCCAGCCAATCCCTGTCTATGTACTCGGTGCCGATGCCGTAAGGCACGGCAGCAAGCAGCTCGTCGGCGGTATCGTCGGAAAGCTCTGCCGTAGCATTCTCCCGAAGCAGCTCCAGTTCGGGTCCGGAAGTCAGCAGGTCGAGGTATTTTTCGCTTATCAGCCGCAGAAACGCCATCGAGGGGCTCTCGCCCTTTTCCGCCGCCTGCGAACCGATGTCAAAAAGAGCCTTGTACTTATCGGCGGCAAAGGCTTCGCTCTGCTGTGCCTCATTCTCCGACAGCTCTCCCGCAGGCTGATCTAAATAAAAGGAATGTTCCGTGAATATGAATTGAAGTGACATTGGTTTGCTCCTTATTGATAAAGCAGTTTATTATCCCGATCGTTTTTTATCGGACTTTCTCGGCAAGCAAAGTGCGCCGGATAACGGTACCGCACACTTGTCGCTTTATATTATACCATAATTCTTCGTCCTAATCAAGGGCTTATGAAGGATTTCCGTAACTTCCGTCTATTATTCTTTAACTCCCGCGCCCATCACAAAAATAATGCCGAGGCTTCTCGTCCCGGCATCAGATTTATTTGTAAACCATGATATCATCATAAAAAATCAATTCTACCAATGAAACGCCATAAAATACAAGAATATGAAACATAATCTGTATTATATCCCCACCTGACAGGATATGTAAACAATCACATTTCCCCCTAAATTCACGGGTCTTACGCGTTCAAACCTCCATTGTTGTTCCGTACTCATCATATTGACCATCTGTCCGCCGACCGAGCCTGCCTCGCGGGAGGTAAGATCGCCGTTGTAGCCGTTTTTAAGGTTTACACCGACCTCATTTGCCGCCTCCATCTTGAATCTTTCAAGAGTCTGTCTGCCTTCGGGAGTTGTGATACCTTTCATTTTTATCTTCCTTTCTTTCCTTGAACCGTAAAGCTTGGCGGCGGCTGCCGCGTCCGCTTTCGGTCGTTCCGGGCTTGCAGTAATATTATATCTCGGAGAATTAAAAATATCATTGGTATTTTCTGATATCGTCAAGTCGTTTTTTATCGTTTTTGTTTCACAATATAGACATGACCGCGGTATGAGGACTTCGCTTTCATTTTCCGTTGATTTTTCCGATCATCTGTGGTATAATTGAGAATATACCGTTAAAGAAAAAATCAGCAAATGAAGATGATGCTTTTATGCTCGGAGTTTGCCTTCTTTTCGTCGGGATCGTACTTATCAACAACGGCACGTGTACATTGATGAAGATACCGCCGAAAGCCGCCGACGTGATGAATATTTTCGTGGGCGGGCTGTCGCTGTTCATCAATTTTCTGAATCTTATTCACGGCGATTGGTACGCTGCGGGGACGGGACTCTTGTTCTGCTTTACTTATCTGTTCGTCGCGGTCAACAACATTTTCGGGCTTGACCCGAAGCCATTCGCCGTATTTTCGACATTCGTAGCGATAAACGCGGTCGTGTTCGGTTTTGTCGAGGGCGTGACGGGCAGTACGGCGCTCGGCATTTCACCCGATTGGCGCTGGGCGGCGATATGGTGGGCATGGGCTGTTATTTGGGGAACATCGCTCGTGACCGATCTTTTGAAAAAAAATTTGGGAAATTTCGCGCCGTGCCTGCAAATCATCGAGGGCATAGCGACCGCGTGGATACCCGGCGTGATGATGCTGCTCGGGGTATGGTGAAATATTAAATGTAAATGAGCATTTACGCAAAGCGAGGGCAAAACAAAAGTCTTAGGAAGGGGTTGGCTGCATTAACTATGTTAATGCCGGCAAGCTCGTGCAGGGGAGAACCCTTCTTCAGAAGGCAGCCCACTGCGTACACCAATTTACGAGATATTCCCCACAAAGTTATAGAATATCTCGATCCTGCGTGTTTTGTTTACCTTGTCCTTTTCGTAGATGTAACTCTTATCAATGAAATCTCTGAGAAGATCGTAGGTAAGCTCGGTGATGTCGGTGTACTTGTCCACGATCTTCAGGAAACGCCCGGTGTTTTCTTCATCGTTTCTGATCTGTTCAAGCGCTGCCGAAAGTTCATTGACAGTCTGCTCAAGCTGTGCCTGTTCGGTTTTGTAGGTTTCGGAGAGAAGAGCGTAATCATCATCGGGCAGCTTTCCGAGAGCGTTGTCCTCATATATTTTCACGAACAGTTTTTTGACTTCGGCAAGACGCTTCTCGGCTTTGGTCAATTCACGCTTTTTGGCAGCTTGCTCCTTCTTTGTTGCAGAAGTTGAGTTTGCCCTGCATACCTCTATAAACCTGTCACGATGCTGCTTTGCCTCGAACGTTACCCTTATAAGGTCGTCAAGCACAACTGCTTCGACGATCTTCTTGTTGATGCTGTGCGTGGTGCATTGGTCGGAACGCTCTTTGCGCGAACGGTAGCCCTCGCAGGTGTAATATATTCTTGATCTTCTGTTATCGCGGTGGACTGACATTCTCGTGCCGCAGTCCCCGCAGAACAGAAGTCCCGAAAAGCTGTCCACTTCGTGTTTCTTGCTGACTTTTGGACGGTCAGCCTTTCTGCGCTGAACGGTTTCCCATGTTTCAAGGGCAACAAGCGGCTCATGTGTGTTCGGAAACACAAACTGCTGCTCCGGCGGATACACGATCTTCTTATTCGATCTGTATGAAGCCTTGCCCGACCTGTGAGTGTATGTATTCCCCAAATAAACGGGATTATCGAGTATTATACTGATAGAGCGCTTGCACCAGACGTAAGGATCGGCAACCGCCGAAACGTCAAAATCCGGATCGTTTTGCAGCTTCTTCATCACCGCAGGCTTCGGGAACCTGCACGCTTTCAGGTGACGTATAATGCTTATCATGCCGTCTCCCCCGGCGTACATTTTGAACATATCCCGTATTGCTGGCGCGAACCTTTCATCGACAATAAGCCGATTTTTTTCATCGGGTGAAAGCATATACCCGTAGGGAACAGACCCGTTCACCCTCTCGCCGCGCATAACCTGAGCAAGTTTCACGGCTTTTATTTTTTTACTGCAATCACGAACGTACCACTCATTAAATAGCGACCTCAACTCGGTAAATTCATCATCGCCCTGAATGGTATCAACATTATCGTTTACCGCGATATATCTCACACCATACTGCGGAAAAATGATCTGAAGATACTGACCGACAAGCAGATAATTTCTGCCGAAACGCGAGAGGTCTTTTGTTATCACAATTCCGACATTACCCTTTTCGATCTCCGAATACATTTTCCTGAACGCAGGACGGTTATCGAAACTGATACCGCTGTACCCGTCGTCAACATAAAACCTGCAATTCCCGAAGCCGTTATCTGATGCATATTTTTCAAGCATTTTCTTCTGATTCGTAATGCTGTTGGACTCGCCGAGATTAGCGTCGTCCTGTGAAAGTCTGCAATAAAGTGCAGTTATTTTGTTTGGCTGTGTCATTCTAACTCCTTTCCGACAGCCAAATCGATCATATATATTATATCATAGATCGTTTCGGCTGTCTACACATATTTTATTAATTTCAGGAAATCGCTATCCTTTGATATCTCTCTTTATAAGTCTCTCTATCTTATCCTCCGCAGTATCGGTCGAGGTCTCGCTGAAATGCGACACCACAATACATGTCATATTTCCGATAGTGATCTTACGCTCTATCGGTTTCATTTTCTCTGTTTGTTCCGTTGTCTTTCTATTCAATCTATCATCCCTTCCAAAATATTTATTTATATCCGAATTAACATACAATAAAACATTGCAAATCACCCCAATTCTGAGATTTTTTATATCTTCAAGCACTTTACAATCCACGAAAAAGCTGCCACACCATAATAACCGTCTGCACAATCACAGCGACAGGCGCAAGACTGTACCACAGCCCCACGATAGTTGAAGCGTGAGTAGCCTAATTCAGCTTTTCGGCACTTTTCTCCACCGCCGTTTCCATCTCCGAAACGGCGGTCTTGTTGTGTTCCAGCAGCTTGTCAAACATCTCATTTTGCTGCTTAATGATGTTGTTCAGATTATCGTTCAGCACCTTAGCGGCGTCTTTTCTTACACTTTGACGGTACTGCTCCTGAACGTCGAGCAGCTTCAGTTGATTCTCGTTCATCTTCCACAGCTCGGTCTGCGTATCTTTCATAAAATCCGTCAATACCGCGCACATCTTGTCCACCGTCGCGAGCAGCAGCGCGGTCTGGTACTTGTCCTCCGCGTCCTGTCGTTCCTCTGCTTTCAGCCGCAGCACGTTCTCCCACAGTCCCGAAAGCTGCTGCTGCGGCGTGATCTCTTGATTTCTTGGTAAGCTCATATTCTCTCCCCTTCCTCGTGTACAAATCTCCTAATTTACTTCCGCTAACCGAAACCGGTTCTCCATTCTTATTCAAATTCTGCGGGTGACGGTACGACACCGTATTCCCCGCGACCCTGCATTCCACATTGTAATGCTCCCAAAGCGCATGAATAACATCATCGAAAGTACGGTTGTTCGGGTCATCGATTTCTATTTGTATTACTTCCC
>JAILFF010000008.1 GCA_024697705.1 Ruminococcus sp. | reverse complement strand
CAGCGGCATTTAACGTGCCTTCGGGGTCATTGCTTACCGACATGATACACGAGCTCACCGCCTGGTTTGCGTCTCTCAGGCATGAGAATACGCCGCCGCTTGCCTCGACGAGTTTCAGGCAGCTCTGAAGATCATCGGGGTCGATCGTTTGACCGCTTGCGGCGAAGGTGTAGGCACACAAAGGCATCATTTTTGAGTTGGTAAACTTGAAGCCCTTTATCTTGTAAAGTACATCGGTGTTCTCAACAAAGCGCTCGCACAGACTGTTCAACGATTCTTTCATGGTTAAAAACCTCCTGCATAATAAATATAGTTGAAATTATGAATAAAGCCTATTCAATATATGTCTATTATACATCATTATGTGAGATTTGTCAAGATAATTCGGCAAATCAACGGAAATTTTATTATTTTTAACAAACACTCGTTATTTTAAACTTCACTAATAACCAAAATACGTCCCGCAGTCATATCGGAATTATCACAATAAAAAACACGCCCCGACTATTGCCGAAGCGTGTGTAAATGCGCGCTGCGAGGGATTTGAACCCCTTGCATATTTATATGCCGCCTACCGGTTCGCAGTCAAGGCAGTCTGTCATGAAAACTAATCATTTTATGCCACAAAAAAACACGCCCCGACTATTGCCGAAGCGCGTGTAAAATGCGCGCTGCGAGGGATTCGAACCCCCGACCTACTGGTTCGTAGCCAGTCACTCTATCCAACTGAGCTAGCAGCGCATTTATTCAACTCTGATATTATATCATAAAATCGCGGCGCTGTCAATAGGTATTTTGAAGATTTACAAAATATTCATAATTTGTCGTATGACAGCGCCGCTTTTCGATTTACAGCGTTTCAAGCACGAAAATGTAGGTCTCGGGCTTTGCGCCGTTTTGCACCATTACCTGCTTTTCGAGCGCCTTGGTCTTGGGATTCTTCACCCAGTCCTTCTGCGTGCGCATCTGCAAGCCCTTACCCTCGCAGTAGGAGCGCACATAGGCGTTTGAATCGCGGCGGGCGAAGGGCAGGCTGTCCGCCTCGAACGTGCCGTCGGGCGATACGCAGAGCAGCGGCTCCGGCTCGCCGAAGGTGCTGAGACCCGTTTTCTGTTTGGCTGTGATCTTGAATTTCATGGTTTATCCCTCCTGTTATTTAAGCGGGAGCTCCCCGCAAATTGTCTTTATTTTTTTAAGTCCCGAAAGCCTCTGAGATATATGATATTATTGTCGGGGTCGTAAAAGCTCATATTCACGGCGCTCCACGGTCTTTCCGCGGGCGGCTCGATAATGCGTGCGCCGAGTGCCATCACCTTTTTGTAGTCTCTTTCGATGTCGTCAACGGTGAACGCAAGGCAGATATTTTGATTGTTATTGTTCTTCTCGGTTCCGTCGTTGTATATCGACAGCGCGGTGCCTTCAGTAAGTATGAACTGATGCGTTTCGTCGCTGCTGTCGTTGTCGGTCTCAAGCAGGCGCTTGTAAAAGTCCGCAAGCCTTCATACATCGTTTGTGAGCAGACATATCTCGCCGATGGTCATGGCTTTTCTTCCTCTAAAAGCGCCCGACAGATACCGTCCGAAAGCGGGTGACTGAGTGCCGTCACGTTCTCCGAGCGCACAAGGTGAGCTATCTCCCCCGCGCAGAAACAGCGGTCGGCGGCTTCGAGCATGGGTACGTCAAGCTCGCTGTCGCCCGCCGTGATAAGCATTTCCGCGCCGAGATACCTTTTCAGCCGCTCCACCGCAACGCCTTTCGTCAGCGACTTAGCCATGCAGTAGACCTTTCTGCTGTGGGTGCAGACGGTCACAAGGCTGCCGTCAGCCTCAGCCGTGAGCTCCTCCTTCAGCTCGGCGGCGCGTTCGGAAAGCATATACGCCATGAACGGCTCGATCAGCTTGGCGTGGTCGCGTTCGGGCGTTTCAAGCATCTTGTCGTAAATGCGCCTTACTTCGGGAAACTCGCGCTCGGCAATATCCATGCTTTCGGCGAGCCATTTTTCGTCGGGTACGCCGTCTTTCAGCAGCACCGAGCCGTTGCACACGAGCGCGTAGCGGCAGGGAACTATGCCGTCCTTGCCGAATACGAATATGCGTTCGTACTGCTGCTGCGTGCGTGTCGTAACGGGTACGAGGAAGATGCCGCGCTCCGAAAGCAGGGGGAGTTTTTCCGCGGAAAAGCGGGTCAGGTAGCTTTGTTCCCTGCCGTCAAGGTATTCGGCGAGGACTTTATCGGCGGGCATTTCCCGGCGGTGCGAGTAGATAAGCGTGTTGTCGAGGTCGCTGCAAAAAAGTATCATTTGTAGTTCTCCGAAAAATAGTTTTTATGACAAGAGCCGTGAAATTCACGGCTCACGGGCATAGCACGAAGTATAGTTCGTGCTGTCAGCCCTCAAAATGCTTATTCAGCTTTGCTATCAGCTCGGCGGGGTCTACGCCGTGTACTTCACACGCCTGTTCAATAGTCTCGCCTCTCGAAGCGGGGCAGAAAAGACAATGCATCCCCATTTCGAGGAAATATTCAGCCGTGGTCTCGTCCGCATCCATGATGTCGCCGATCACGGTATCCTTATCGACCTTAAATGACATAAAGATCACTTCCTTTCGGGACTCGTTGAGTCCTATACTCTTTTAGTATTATAACCTATTTCGGCAGAAAATGCAAGTCCTGCGCGACAACTTTTACATAAATATCATAAATAAAAACGGCAGAGCCCGCACTTAACAGTGCATACTCTGCCGCCGTAATTATTTACAATAGATCAGTCCCTTAAGACCGCACCGAATTACTGGTGAGGAGCAGGAATGAAGCCCTTGAAAACGTTAGTCCAGGTATTGAAACGGGGAGCTGCGAAGTTCTTGCCAAACTTGAAGTTAGTGAAATTGAACTTGGGAGCGTACTTCTTTTCAACCTTAACGGGCTTGAAAGCGGTGTTGAACCAGTTGTTAACAGGAGTGTAAACCGGAACATAAACGGTCTTCTCTACTACCTTAACAACGGGAGCAGCCTTCTTAGCCTTAGCTTTCTTAGCCTTCTTGGCGCTGCACTTGGGAGCCTTGAAGTTGTTGAAACCGAACCAGTAGTTCTGAGGAGCGAACCAGTTAGCGGTAGGAACATTCCAAGCCTTCTTGGGACCGAACCACTTGAACTCGAATTTCGGAGCAGACTCGCCGTCCTTGGTGGTGTAGTATACTACATCTTTGTCGGTCGGAACGCCGGTGAACCAACCGAAGTAGTTGGTAGCGGTGTAAGTAGGAACAGGCATATTGTTCAGCCAGTAGTTGCCGAACCAGCCCCAGCCCCAGTGGTTGTTAACAACCTTGCCGTTCTCATCGGTCTCGGGGTTGCTGTAGTAACCGTAGGAAATGTAATCGGGCTTGTCGCCGTCCTTCGGAGTAACTACGGGAACCTTGATCCAAGGTGTGAAAGGAGAAGCGCTGACGAACTGTACATTCTTGTTGGTGGAATCAGCATCTTCCTTAGCGCCGAAAATTCTGTCAGCCTCGGTAGAACCGGGAGTTACGACCTCGGTGATGCCATCACCGTAGTTTACGAAGATCTTGTCTGCGTCGTCCTTATCGGTAGGAGTGTAGGGCAGATAAGCACCGTAAGTGGTGTAGTTGCCGCTGCCGAAGTTGCCGCCAAATCCGCCGTAAGTGGTCTTGGGAGCGTTCTTCGGAGTGGTGTCCTTGGGAGTAACAACAGTTGTTGTATCTTCCTTGACAGTCTCCTCCTGGGAAGCCTCTTCCTTAACGTCAGCCTTCTTCTCCTCGTCGTCGAAGATCGGAACAGTTGTGTCGCCCTTACCAACTACGATAGTAGTGCTGTCGCTACCGGTGGTTGCAGTCTCATTGGAACCGTCATCAAAAGATGCGTCATCATCATCATTGATTCCTTCAAAATCGAAAGAAAAGTCGCCGCCCTCAGCCGAAATGTTCTCAGCGGCAAACGCGGGAACTGCCGACGAAAAAACGAGTGCCAGTGCAGCCACACCGCTGATAATTCTCTTATTCATGTATTTTCCCTCCTAAAGCTATTTGGGTTTAATCCCTTTTATTATTATACTATAATCCTTGCAGTAATACAAGGGTTTTTTTTCACAATTCTGACCCATTATAATATACATTTTTAACAAATCTGATAAAAACGATTTACCTTTTGTCAAGTTTTTACACATCAGAGTCTCTTTTTGACATTTTTGCGCTATTTATCGGTACGTTTGTTCGGGAAAACAGAACCTCTGACGTGTTTTTGATTATTGTTGACAAATCAACATAATTGTGATATACTTATATGGTCAGGGCAATATTTTTATATTCCTATATTAGCCTTCCGATATGAATTCAAAGTCAGCCGTATGTACACTGATCGTTCTGTTTTTTGCTCTCCGTACTATTATATATAATAGTATATGTGCAAGATGCAGTCTGCTATGTCAGTTACAATTAAAGACAGGAGCCATCGTAATGATACATAACAGCCTGATAGACACTTTTTCGGTACTGCTGTGCCAGAACATGAGATTTATCCAGAAGCTTGCGCCCGAGGAGCTTGGCAGGCTCGGGATAAATCTTTCACACATCGTCTGCATGAGGATAATCGACACCAACACGGGCGGTGTTACGGCGAGAGTCCTTTGCGAGACCACGGGCTATGACAAGGCGCTGATCTCGCGTATGCTCGGCACGCTCGACAAGCTTGGCTACACCGAGCGCAATCCTGCCGACGTCGATATGCGGCGCGGCTGCCGATATGTGCTGACCGATCTCGGCAGTCAGCTTATCGAGCGAATGGAAGCTTTCTTCGGTGAGCTTTCGCAGACGCTTGTCAGCGGCGTTGATGAAAATGAGCTTAAGAGCTTTTACCGCACGGCGGCGCTTTTTACCGATAAACTGCGCGATCTGAGCGAAAAGAATGACTGATAAAAGAGCCGATCCGCGATGCGAAAGCGGCGCGGGCTTCATGCCCTCACTTTGCGTAAATTCTCATATTATAATACAGATATAAAGATAGGAGGCAACTCTATGCTTGAACTGAACAATATAAGCAAAGACTACCCCGCAGGCAGCGACGTCGTTCACGCGCTGCGGTCGGTCAGTCTTGGGTTCAGAAAAAACGAATTTGTCTCGGTGCTGGGTCCCTCGGGCTGCGGCAAGACCACGCTTTTGAATATCATAGGCGGTCTTGACAAATACACAGACGGCGATCTTGTCATCAACGGCAGATCGACTAAGGAATACAAAGCCCGAGACTGGGACGCTTACCGCAACCACTCGATCGGCTTCGTTTTTCAAAGCTATAACCTTATCCCTCACCAGACCGTCCTTCGCAATGTCGAACTCGCGCTGACGCTTTCGGGCGTTGCCCGCGACGAACGCCGCAAACGCGCTGTCAAGGCGCTCGAAGA
>JAILFF010000007.1 GCA_024697705.1 Ruminococcus sp. | reverse complement strand
GACGGAATGACCGAACTTGACGGTCACAGCGGAGAACTTACCGACGCGGCTCGGAAGATAGCCGAAGGATATTTGACGCAGACGAACGCAAAGCTTGCGGAGATGAAAGTGCCCGTTATTCTGACCGAGGATAATTACGAGAACGAGCTTGACAAGCTGATCGAAGCAACAAAGTCCGACGAGCTTGCAAAGCTGAAAGAAAGCCTTGCCGATGTGCTGAAATTCCGCGACGGCGTGAAGGAATACACCGACGGCGTGGGCAAAGCGGGTGAGGGCTCCGTCAAGCTGACAGACGGCGTGAACGAGCTTTCCGACGGTCTTGACGAGCTGCTCGACGAGGTGTTCGACATTGATATCGACAACCTCATATCCTTTGTTCCCGCAGCCGACAACAAGCGTATCGAGGCAGCAGCGGCTATAAGAAAAATGCACAGGAACACGGGTCTTGCGGCGGGAGTAGTGATACTGATACTGTTCGGCTATGTTATCTCGGTGTTCGTTGTACACCGCGTAGAGAGCGAAGCGCCGGTTATCGGTGCGCTGTATTCTCTCGGCGTGCGGAAGAAAGACCTGTTGGGGCATTACATCACTCTGCCGGCAATAGTCGCTTTCGTGGGCGGCGTTATCGGCACGGTGCTCGGTTTTTCGCCCGTCGGCATAGGGACGAAGATGAACGACGCCTACGCGCATTTCTCCCTTCCGCTGTATGATACCTATTACGCGCCGTATCTGCTGATATACGGACTGATACTCCCGCCCGTTATCTCGGCGATAGTCAACGCGCTCGTAATCAACAGCAAGCTCTCCCGCACTGCGCTGTCGCTCATCAAGAACGAACAGAGCTCGTCAAGCTACCGCAGTTTCGACATCAGGAGCAAGAACTTTATCACCGTGTTCCGCATTAGGCAGATGATGCGCGAGCTGCGTTCGGCTGTGACGGTAGTGTTGGGAATGTTCGTATCTCTGTTGGTGATAATGCTCGGATTTGACAGCTACGTTATGTGTGAGGCGTTGAAAACGGACAATACAGCCGACACCCACTATGAGTATATGTACCTGTACAAATACCCCGATGAGACAGCCCCCGAAGGCGGCGAGAGCGCGTTCGTGAAAACTCTGACAACGGAATTTATGGGTAATACCCTCGATGTTACCGTCATCGGTCTGGACGGGAACAGCAAGTATTTCGACGTCCGTACCGAAAAGGGCAGAAACAAGGCGGTCGTGAACAACTCGCTTGTCGAGCGCTTCGGATATAAGGCGGGCGACAGGGTGACCTTTACCGATGCCGCAGACGACCGTGACTACAGCTTTACCGTGACAGGTACGGCGCAGTATTCCCCGGGGTTCACGATATTTATGGATATAGAGAGTATGCGTGAGCTTTTTGATAAGGACGAGGATCACTACAATGCCGTGTTCTCCGGTGAGGAGCTTGATATAGACAGCGGCAGACTGTACAGCGTTACGACCAAAGCCGATATTGAGAAAAGCGCAGGAGTGTTCGTTGATCAGACAGCTTCGATGATATATACCATGCTTATAGCGGGAACTGTAATATTCATTGTCGTAATGTATCTTATGATGGGCGTGATGATAGACCGCAGCTCGTTCGGTATATCGCTCGTAAAGATATTCGGCTATCGCCCGCGTGAGGTGCGCAGCCTGTATCTGAACGGCAACCTTACGATAGTATCCGTAGGTGCGCTCGTCTGCATACCGCTTGCGAAGGTCATCATGGACTTCATCTACCCGAGCTTTGTGGCAAACGTCGCCTGCTCTATGGTGCTTGATTTCCCGCCCTATCTGTATCTTATCATATACGTTTCGGTGCTGGCGGTGTACTTTGTAAGCAGCGCCATGCTGACACGGAAACTGAGCAGGATAACCCCTGCCGAGGTGCTGAAAAACAGGGAATAGTGACAGTACTTGATTTTTACACGATAATGATGTATGATATAGATAGACTTAGCTAACCGATGATGAGGGGAGGCATATAAATGGACGCAGTTATCAGAAATATAGACTTCGGAACGAACGTTACCGATGTATTTGAAAAGGAAGACTGTAAGATAATGCGCATGACATCCGCCACGGGCGAGGGATTGATGACGCTTTACTGCGTGCTTGACGGCATAATGATAATGCACAATAATTTCCACATGGACAGCTGCCGCTCCGATCTCACGGCTAAGGGGAATTATATCTGCATAGATCACTGCCGCGAGGGGAGGATAGAAACGGGCGTATCGGCAGATCACATCTGCTGCCTGTCATCGGGCGATCTGAGGATAGACGACGGCAGGCATAACAACGGTGTGTCGTATTTCCCGCTGAGACATTACTACGGTCTGACCGTTGCCATTGATCTTGACAAAGCGCAGAACGCTCTTGACGGCTACATAAACGAGTTTGGTGTAAGGCTGTCGGATATATCCGAAAAATACTGCGGCAGCAAAGAGCCTTATGTACTGTCCGCGTCGCCCGAGATAGCGCATATCTTTTCGGAGCTTTACAATGTGCCTGCAAGGATAAGGCATGATTACTACCGCATAAAGATACTTGAGCTGCTGCTTTTCCTCGACGCTCTGGAGATCGACAAGTACAAGACCGAGAAGCCCTACTTTTACAGGGGGCAGGTGGAGAAGATACACGCGATCCACGAGTTTATGACCTCGGACCTGACAAGATCATATACCATAGAGGAGCTTGCAAGAAGGTTTGACATAGCACCGACCGCTTTGAAGAAGTGCTTCGGCAGCGTATACGGCAGCCCGATTTTCACGTACATGAAAAACTGCCGCCTCGACCATGCAGCGTATCTGCTGAAAAACGAGCCTTCGATGAAGGTCGCGGACATAGCCGCTGCGGTGGGGTATGAAACGGCAGGGAAGTTCTCCGCGGCATTCCGCAAGGAAACGGGGAAAACTCCTCTTGAATACCGAAAATACGGGGTGCATACCGAGGTTTCTTCAAAGGATGAATGAAAAAGGAGCACCGAAACGCAAAATTGCAGAATGCGAAAAATGGCATATAACAGATCAATTCTGCGATCTCAACAGCATATCGTACTCCGCAGCATTATCGGACAAGCGTCTTTTCCTGAAAAGAGAAAAGCCCGGATGCTCGTATTTCATGGCTTTCTCAAGGCTGTCCGTTGAAACTGTGCAGGGAACATTCTGCTTTGCGGCGATCTCTGCGGCTATGTTCACAAGCCTGCGCATATACTGCATATTGAGAACGGTATAATATAACGATATATGACAGCGAAAGGGAGTTTGTTCGTATGAGGGTCTAAATGCGATAAAGGGGACAGCCGAAACTGTCCCCTTTAGATTGTTTATGTACGTCTTTTTCGTCTGTCCTTGCCCGTGCTTTCATAAAAACCGT
>JAILFF010000289.1 GCA_024697705.1 Ruminococcus sp. | reverse complement strand
ATGATGCAAGGCGGACGACGAAAGCGGGCTGTCGCCCGGTGAGGAGGACAACGCAGCAGCATGGTAAAAGATTTTGTCATACGCTGTGCGAGGGTTAGCGGACAGGTCTAATATAGCGCCTTTGTGGGACGGAGAGGACGGGAGATTTGATCTTGACGAAATTACCGCCGAAGAGCTCAAATGCTTTCCGAATCTGAGAAAGATAGTGCCGATGTCAACTCTCCGGGAAAAAACAGCCGCATTATTCAGAGAATTTGGCATAGAAATAAATAATCCCAAATCCGCAAAGTTAAAACTCTCAACCCCTTTCCCAAACCGCGCAAAACATGGTATAATATAGGTATGGAAACTCAAAATATCATGCACCCTGAGGGTGAAATAAAATGCGTAAATCAGAAGTAGTTTTAAGCAACAAAAGAATCGTTCCGAACAGCGGTCTTTACCTCGTGAACAAGATATTTTCGCGGTCAAATCTTATCACGAATATCAATAAGGTCAGAAGCCCCAAAAGGTCTCAGCCGGTCATTTCTAACGGCGATATTTGCAAGGTCGCTATCGGTCTGCTGACCCTCAGAAAGACCGACTTTCCGAACACGCAAGAAAGATAAAGCTCGCTCTCGGACGAAGTAACGGTTGGAGAAATGCATTTATCAGGCTATGCGGAGCGGTTTGAACTTTGCTGATCTGGGTATTTGACTTAACCTGCGTGTTTAAGTCATTTGACTGTTGGTTTATTGACTATTGTTTTTGGGTGTGGTATAATTGACATATATCTTTACATTAAGAAAGGGAAATCACTATGTCAAAAGAAAGTGACCGGAAGCTGTTCGGCAAGAATCACTTTGAATGGAAGAACCGTTAATAAGAAAAATCGGAATTAATTAGCAGTCGGCGAATTGGAGTAAAGCCATGAAAATAGATAAGGGTTCAACAATAGGCGTTTTCAGCCCGTCCTGGGTCATCACAAATGAAGCGCCCGAAGCAGCCGCTCGTGCCGAGGAATATATTCGCTCATGTGGGTTCAACGTAAAACATGGAAAGCTATGGGGCAAAGCGGACGCCTATCGTTCGGGTTCGCCAAAAGAAAGAGCTGACGAATTCAACACCCTGCTCCGCGACCCCGAAGTCGATATACTTATGGCGAGCGTGGGCGGTCAGGTGACAAACGGTATGCTCCCGTACATTGATTATAAATACTACACGGATAATCCGAAACCCGTAGTGGGTATGTCAGACGTGACCTCACTGCTGTTGGCAATATATGCGAAAACGGGCATACCCACATATTACGGCTCGAACTTCGTAACAAGCTATGCAAGACTCGGTTCGTATCGGGATATAGCTTTGAAAAGCCTTTGCGATGTGCTGAATTTTGAGAACAGCTATGAATATAGTTTCCCGGAATATTATTCCGACGATGTTATAGAATGGTCGCAGGAACTAACGAAAGAAAAGCGTATTCCCAATGAAATTATCACTCTCAGCGGCGGAAAAACTAAAGGCAGGCTTATCGGCGGAAATCTGTATACTATCGGTAATATATGGGGCACTCCGTTCATGCCGGAAATACGCAGCGGCGATATTCTGTTCATCGAAGACACCGAAGAATGGGCGTGCGGCGTGGAACGCACATTGGCACAGCTGAAAATAAGCGGAGTATTCGACATGATCGGCGGGCTTATCATCGGGAAATGCAGGCATTTCGAGCATTACGGTACAGAGAAAACCTATTATGAGTTTATATATGATTATCTGGACAGGCTAAACTATCCCGTGCTTGCCGAATGTGATTTCAGCCATTGTGCTCCAATGCTGACTATCCCTATCGGTATCAGCGCAGTACTTGATGCCGATGCTAAGACGATAGAATTGGTAAGATAAAATCTGTTTTTCTTACTAACAAATTCAGACCTGTCCGCGAACCCTTCGCACCCGAAACGGAAAACCTAACATCAGCTTTGGAGATAAAGCTTTTTGACTGTACGAACGGTCAGTGAACAGATTCGGTTATTATCCGAACTGAAAAAAGTCAAAAACGATACAGGGCGAAAGGAGCTGAACTTATGCGTAAAAGATCTATCGCGGTGATATGCGCTATTTTGTTTACTTTCGCCGCTCTTACAGCCTGCGAAAACAAAAAAAGCTCTTCGTCCGACGGCGAAAAAACGGACACCGTAAGCAGCGCGGAACATAAACTATCCAACCCAAACGCAAATGCAGAAGCCGTAAAGACGTATGATTATCTGTGCAGCAGCTTCGGTAAGGTAATACTCTCCTGTCAGCAGGAAAGCACATGGATGGGTTCGCCCGATTACGAAATGAAGTACATTGAGGAAGTAACGGGCAAGCTGCCCGCAATGCGCGGACTGGACTTTATGAACAACGATTTTGACGGCGTTGTGGAGCCCTCGAAGG
>JAILFF010000272.1 GCA_024697705.1 Ruminococcus sp. | reverse complement strand
GATGTTGCCGCGACAGGTGCTAACATAAAAACTATAATGCGTGCAAAGGGGTTCAGAGTCGCCGACGTTCAGGCGAGATGCGGGTTCAACACTCCGCAGGCGATCTTCAAGTGGATGCGCGGAGACGCAGTCCCCACTATCGACAACATGATAATAATCGCTGATATGTTTGGCGTGACGATCGACCAGATAATAGTCATCAAGATGATATGACGGCGCCGTCACGGAAAAAACGCCGTTTTGTTCCGGGTATAATTTGAAATTTAACATTGACAGTTTCCCGTAATTATGATATAATGAGCAAAAAACGACAAGATCTTTATTGAGATGCAAAGCAGTGTAAGTGTACGGTCGGAAATTTTGTGCTTGTTTAAATCGCTGATATACGTTTAGCAGAATTACCTTTACTTTGTGAGATTTGCTAAAGCTGCTCGTTTGCGGCAAAATTTCAAAAAATTTTTTCAAAGTGTGTCACAATTTTTCTCAGCCGCCTGTATATAAGACAGAACGGCAGATAAAGCCGTTAAGAGTAAAGACTAAATATTATAATTTTACGGAAAGCCGGTATTTGTTATGAAAAAGTTTATGTCTATGGTTATCGCACTCACACTTTCGGCTTCTATGACGGTTTATGCCGATGCGGCAGGGAACAATGCGGCAGCTGCCGAAACAGAGATCATCACTGTGGGAAGCTTTGACATTCATCGTGACGGCGGCTGGGAAGCGGTCAGCGGTGATACCTCGATCGAGGGCAATCCCGCCGCTAAGGCTGCATTCGACAAGGCTGTCGAGTGCCTTGAAGGGGCTTCTTACGAGCCCGTGGCGGTGATCGGCAGGCAGGTCGTTGCAGGAATGAAATACTGTCTGCTCTGCAAGGTGACCGCAGTCGTTCCCGACGCAAAGCCGCAGTATCAGCTCGTATACATCTATGAGGACTTAAACGGCGGCGCTTCGATCACGGGCATCAAGACCATAATTGGCGAAGCTCTCCCCGGCGGATTTGAAGCAAATACCGGCGACACGGACCTTAGCAAAAACAAAAAAGCTGCGGCGGCTTTTGGCAAGACAATGAAAAATATCGACGGCGTGGATTACGAGCCTATCGCCTATCTCGGAAGTCAGGTCGTTGCCGGAACGAATTATATGATCCTTTGCAGATCGCTCGTTATTTCTCCGAATTCAGAGCCGAAATTCGTGCTTGTTACGATATACGAGGATCTTTCGGAAAATACCGAAATGAACGGTGTGGAAACTATCGGCTTCGGCGAGAAAGACGAACCTTCCTCCGGAAGCGGCGGATCGGGCTCGACGGGAACGGATATGCCCAATCCCTGGTCCGATTTCAATTCCGTTAAGAAGGCTGCAAAAGCTGCGGGGCTCACATTCTCCGCTCCCGCAAGGCTCGGCGGAAAGAAGATATGCTTCGTTCGGGCAAAAGAGGGTCTTGCAGAGGTAGGCTACGGCAGCAAGAGCGAGAAGATCACCTTCCGCAAGGGTGCGGGAACGAGCGACATTTCGGGCGACTGGAACAAATATCCAAAGACTGCCGACGTCAAAATTAACGGTCGGACCGTGACCATGCGCGGACAGAAAAGCAAGGTATACAGCATTATCTGGTGCGACGGCACTGACAGCTACTCTTTCTGTGTGAAAGAAGGCGTTTCCGCCAAGACCGCAAAGAAGCTGGCGGCAGCGCTGATAGCAGAAAATAACTAACTGGAGAATATCATGGAACTTGCAAACCGAAATACCCTGCAAAGTATTTATCTGCGGCTGTCACGGATATGTTATTCGGTGTATCTGCTTGCGGCGCAGCCCTTCGCGAAAATGCGTTCGGCTTCGTCGGCAAAGGCAGAGCAGGAGCGGCATCTGCGCGAGATCATGGACAGGCACGGGAACCGCATACTCAGGATGGCTTATTCGTATCTGCACAATATGCAGGACGCGGAGGATATTTTGCAGGACGTTCTGATGAAGCTGATCGAAATAAAGCCGAAGTTTGAGAGAGATGAACACGAAAAGGCATGGCTGCTGCGGGTAGCGGCGAATATGTCGAAGAACCGCTTGGAATACAACAAGCTGAGGGAAACCGACGAGCTGAACGATGAGCTTGTCGCGGAGAAACGCGAAGACCTGTCTTTTGTGTGGAACGCCGTCAAGTCGCTGCCCGAGAATTACCGCGAGGTGATACATCTCTTTTACGAGGAGGGCTATCAGACCGACGAGATCGCGGAAATGCTCGGCGAAACGGGCTCGAATATCCGCACAAGACTGAAACGCGCCCGCACAAAGCTCAAAGAGGTACTTAATGGGGAGTATGATTTCGGTGAGCAAGTATAATGAAATAATGAAACATATCGAACTGACCGAAGAGATGCGCGAGCGGATAATCGGGAATATCGAAGCGGAACAGCGCCGAAAAAGAATACGAATGACTACGGGGATATTAACCGCTGCTGCTGCGTGCATCGTGGTGGTCGCAGGACTTACCTTTATGAACAGAAGAGAAGAGAACAGCTGCCGCAGCAGCCGGGCACAACTGCGACATATGTAACAACAGTCACAACAACGGACACTGCGGCTCCCGTCGTATCGGAGCCCGACATTACAGACACGGGCGACGGTTCCACGCCCGAAGCGTCGGTTTTTTTAGCACCCGAGGAATTCAAGAGTGCCGAAGAGCTTTCAAATGCGTTCGGCATAGAAGTGCATGATATCGAAATGTTGTTTGAGGTGACGGAAAGATCGTATTTCCTGATCGGCGGGAAAATCGCGGAGATCAACTACTGCGGCGCAGACGGCGAAAGGTGCTGCATAAGAACAGGCAAAACGGAAGAGGATATCTCGGGAGATTACAATGAATACGATTCCGAAGCGGAAAGGGAAGTGAACGGCATTGCGCTCACGCTCAAGGGCTACGGAGAGAAGTATTATCTGTGCAGCTGGGTACAGGACGGTCATTTCCGCTGCATCTATTCCGATGAAGACGGATACAGCGAGACGGAGATGCTTGATATAGCCGAAAAGGTAATTGCAAGCTGATACCGATCCCGTAAACAAAAAAACCTCACGGACCATTTTGGGTCCGTGAGGTTTTTTTGTGCCGATTCTGTGAGATACGGCATTAGTTTTCTCTGAGTCTCTCCACTATGCTGTCATGACAGATCGCCTTATACGAAACCGAAGGTATCACCGCCGAAAGCATGAGCAGTACGGGTACGCAGATAAGAATGGGCAGCAGCGTGAAATGATAGCTGAAAAAGAACATATCTCCCGTCGCGCCGCGTACCGCTGTACGGCTGAGCAGCGCTCCGACAGCTGCCGAGCATACCGCCGTCAGCACGGCATAGTGAACGCCCTCCCACATCAGCATTTTTTTCAGCTGACCGCCTGTCATGCCGACGGCGTTCATCATCGCAAGCTCGCGGCGGCGGGAAAGTATGCCCGTTACCACGGCGTTGATAAAGTTGAGTATTCCGATCAGCGCAAGTATTCCCGAAAGCGTGCCGCCGACCAGCTTTACCATGACGAGAAGATCGTTGAATTCGTCAAGATAGGTTTGCTTGTCGGTGTAGACAAGCGGAGAGCCCTGACGGTCGCAGTATGCTTTCAGCTGCTCCTTTACCCGACCGCTCTCGTCGGAGGTGTTTATCATCGCACAAGTAGCAGCCGGCTTATCGGTCAGCGAAAGATATTCCTCGGCGCTGACGATCACGTTCGTTTCCAAAATGCTGTAAACCTTTGTGGAAAGCGGATAGGGAATAATGCTCACCGCCATTACCTCGTATTCGCGCATTTTGTCTCCGCATTCCACCTTTATCGTATCACCGGCATGATATATCTCGACATCGCTGTCGCCGTCCGAGTTCCAGAGATAGGTATGAACGATCGCATATTTTCCCGACTTAAGCTTTTCGGTGTCGATGCTTCCCTCAATGGGCTCGAAATATGCTGTGGTATCCGCGTCGATGCCGTAAATTGCTGCCGTATAGCTGCCGGAGACAGCTCCTTCAAGATGCGCTGCCAAGACCTCATCGCCGCCGTACTTCTCATAAAGCTTTTTCAGCTGTTCGAGCTGTTCCCCTTCGGGGCAAACGCCGCCGTAAGTAAAGTATATCGGGTGAGTTTCCGCGCCTTCTATCTGTTGCAGGTCGGCTATCGCTTCGGTAGTAACGCCATTTATGCGATCGCCTATCAGGTTGGTATTATCGGTATGGCGGATCATCGCGTCGCCGACGATAGAATCTCTGATGTATTTATCTTTGTCAATGCCTTTCAGCACCGTGAAAAGCGTGTTGACAAGCACCAGACTCAGCGTCAGCGAAAGCACCACGACGACGGTCTTTTTTCTGCTGCGCGACATATTGCCCAGCGCTATCGAGAAGGGATTGACTTTGTTTGTCTTTTTTCTGTCTTTCTTTATATTTATATCCGTTTCGTTATATCTGAGCGCTTCGATCGGGGAAACGCTGCCCGCGATCTTGCAGGGCTTGCGGCAGCTTATCATGACTGTCGCGAATGTGAACGCCGCCGAAATAAGGCACATCGTCATGAGCAGCTCGGCACTTACGGAATAGCTTTCCGCCGAGCGTATGTTCAGTATACTTACTATCGAGCTCATCATCAGCCTGCTTAACAAAACGCCGATGACGATACCGAACGGTATGCCGAATGCCGAATACACCGCCGCACGCACTCTTACCATATGTCTTATCTGCTTTGCCGTGGTGCCGATGGTTTTTAAAAGCCCGTAGTTGCGTATATTCGACGAGATATTGATATGGAAAATATTGTAGATTATCAAATAACCCGCCGCAAATATAACAAGCAGTATAACGATAGCCCCCACAATGCTGCCCGGCTCCACGTCGCTTGCCGAGAACGCCCAGTTTATGCCCGTATCGGGAAATTCCGATGTATTATCGCCGTAAAGCCTTGAAAGAAGCGCCTCTGTCTTTCCCGTGATGTTCCAGCTGTTGAAATAATTAAAATCCACCTGCCAGTACCCGGCATAAGTACGGTGTTCCCGAGTGTAAAAGCTTTCCGAAGGGGTAGGCGCGTATTTATCGGCAAAAGCCCGCGAAATCCAGCATATCTGCGCCATCGCCACCTTGTCACCTTCCCAGTAGCCGCACAGGGTAAGATCATGCTCCGTAACAACGCCGTCAATGTCAAGACTTATGTGTACGGGCGTGCCGATCTCATGCGGCAGCTGCAATTCGTCGAGAACGACCGTGCTGAGCGCTGTCTCATTGATGCTTTCGGGCAGTCTGCCGACGGAAGGATAGCAGAAAGAAGCTTTTGCGGCGTCATCGTCGCCCGCGCAGTTGAACTCGGCTTTGACATTTTTAAGCTCGGTGTTCACCGCGTTGCCGATGATGATACGATAGACAAGATCCTTTGTCGCGGCGTCGTGCTTTACCTTTTCATAGTCCTCGGGCAGAACTAACTTGATGCCCGCCATTCTGTTGCCGCCGACCTGACGCATTGTCTCCTGCTGCATACCGTTCATCATGCCGCCGCCTATCGTGGTCAGCGCCGTGAACATTATGCAGGTCAGCATGATCGAAAGCACCACCACGATATTCATTCTGCGGTCGGCTTTCAGCTCGCGGAACGCAAGGCGGCGTATCGCCTTTTTGTTTTTTACCTTATTCATTAGGCTCACCGCCCTTTACGATATGTCCGTCCTCGATGCGGATAATGCGGTCAGCCATCTGCGCAATGGCTTCGTTGTGGGTAATCATCACGATAGTTTGACCGAATTTCTGCCCCGTGACTTTCAAAAGGCTCAGAACGTCCTGCGAGGTCTTGCTGTCAAGGTTGCCCGTCGGTTCGTCCGCAAGGATTATCGCGGGTTTGGCGGCTAAGGCTCTTGCGATAGCCACGCGCTGCTGCTGACCGCCCGAAAGCTGATTCGGCAAACGGCTCTGCATATCGGAAAGACCGAGTATACCGATGACTTCGCTCACGAATTTCTCGTCAACATTATTTCCGTCAAGCTGTATCGGGAACACGATATTTTCGTAAACATTGAGCGTCGGAACAAGGTTGAACGACTGGAACACAAAGCCTATCTTTCTGCGGCGGAATATGGTAAGCGCTTCGTCTTTCAGCGAAAATATGTCCTTCCCGTCCACGAACACCTTGCCCGAGGTAGGTCTGTCCAGTCCGCCGAGCATATGTAAAAGCGTTGATTTTCCGCTGCCCGATGTGCCGACTATCGCCGCAAATTCGCCCTGATTTACGACAAGGTTTGCGTTATCGAGCGCCGTGACTTTGTTCTGTTCCTTTCCGTATATCTTGGTAAGTTCTTCCGTTTTCAATACTTCCATTTATCTCACCTCACAAAAAATGCAGTGAATTTCTTTCACTGCAATTATTGTAACAAACGATCCTTACGAGAATCTGTCTGAAATCTAACAGTTTTGACAGATTTTATTCGGAAATTGTAAATAAACGGAATACAAGCGAAAAAAGAACTCATCGAAGCGGAAACGGAGTCAACAGTATTTGATTTTCATGTTCTTTATGACGCACTATATGCCCTTGTTTTGTAATTATCAATAAAACACTCGATCGAAATTTGTAAAATATGCCGAAATTTATCGGATATCGGATTATTTAAAGCTTTTTTAATCGCATCGGTGCTAAGATAAGTTATAATAAAACAAACGGTATGCGAAAACATCGGGGTGAAGATCATGTTTTTGAAAATGCTGAAAAGCGAATTGAAACACAGCAAAGCTTTCAACGCGGTGCTGATAATGTTTATGGCGGCAGCATCCGTGCTGGTGTTTGCGGGGACGGTGCAGATATATTCGTATTTCACGGGTTATTGGCACACCGCGGAGATATCGTCGTCTTCCGATATCAAGTTTATTATAGATTCCCGCCGATGCAGGATCGACAGCAGGCGCGAAGTTGCCGATGAGGTGTTCGGCGGTTCGGAGAACGTAACAGAATACAGCCGCAGCGAAATGACAAGGTTTTCCTCGGAGCAGTTTGATTTCGATCTTCTCGATGAAAAGAAAAACTCTTCATTTTCGAGCAGGAGCCACTATATCACCACGATGCCCGACAAGTACGATCTTGTATTCGATCTGAACGACAAGCCCTTCACCGTGCCGAACGGCTGCGCGGCGCTGCCCGTGTCGCTAAAGAGCATAACGGGCGCCGAGGTGGGCGATACCTTCCGCGTCACAACCGAGATGGGCTATATCTACGAACTGACAATATGCGGCTTCTTCAAGGATCAGCTCGACTGGTGGACAAGATATATCGTTTCCGACGAGGACTATGCCGTGCTTTCCGCCGACAGCCACTATATCTCCGATCTGTACGGTCTTGCACTGCGAAAGGAAAAGCCCGAGGATTTTGAGACATGGACTATATCTGACGATCTGTACTCGCAGTTTCTCGAACACGATGTATCGGTGCGACAAAGATATCTCGGGAACCTTTCCAACGAGGAGGTCATGACGATGATAATCTCGGTGTTCGTGTTCCTCATAAGCGTTTTCATGATACTGATAATCTTAATGACGATACGCTTTACCATTATCGCCTCGCTAAAGGAGGAGGAAAAGGAGATAGGCATGATGCGGGCTATGGGCATCGAGTCCTTCGGCTTCCGCTGGCTGTTCTCGGCAAAATACATAGGCTTCGCTCTCATCGGCGGCATTGCGGGGATACTGCTCGGCGTTCCCGTTTCGCGGATACTCTTTCGGCTGTTCAGCCCGAATACCATCGCTCCGACCTTCGGCACCATGATGCTGTGGGGCTCCGTTTCGGTGCTTGCCATAGCCGCCGTTATGATCCTTTTCTCTCTCGGAGTTATGCGGCGCATAAAAAAGATCTCCGTAATCGACGCGATACACGGCGAGAACCGCGGCGAGCGCTTCGGACGCAGCGCGGTGCTGTACCTCTTCAAGCGTAAAAAGATGCCCGTGCCGATGTACTTGGCGCTTTCGGATATATTAAAGCGCTTCAAGAGATATATTTTCCTCTTGATATCCTACACGCTGGCAATAAGCATAATACTTATCATCGTGAACCTGCGCAATACAGTCATCAGTGAGAAATTCATGTGCTATTCAAGCTGCTATGCGCTTGATTTCGCGATAGAACTCGACGAAGACACCTTGCGCAGCAGTATGATAAAGCGTGCGGGAGCGTCGGGCAAGGGCATATTCGAGCTGATGAACGACGACTTTGCGGAGGCGGGGATCCCCGCGGAGATAGACGTTGCGAAATATAACCGTGCCGTACTGCTCATCGGAGAACGCGAGATCACCTATTCCATGTATTTCGACGGAGCGCACCCCGAGCGCTACACCTACCGAAAGGGCGGCTGCGCCCCGAAGCTTGAAAACGAGTTGGCTATGAGCTACTACACCGCTTCGCAGTACGGCTTGCGGGTGGGCGACATCATAACGATGCGTGTGTACGAGAACGCGGGGGACAACATGACGGAAGAGGTGCGCGAAAAGCAGTTTGTGATAACGGGCTTTATCGACGCTATCGAGAATCACGGCGGAGAAAATTTTGCGATACTGAGTGATGAATACAAGGACGGCTTTGTGCTTGGCAGAACGGCTCTTTCGTTTGTCATTCACGCCGACGATAAGGACAAACCCGCGGTAATAAAACAGATAGAAGAACTGTACCCGGGCGCGGCTGTTCTGGACGGCAAGCAGAATGCCAAACGCTATCTTGAAGAGTACGACCGCATATTCGCATTGGTTGAGTACATCATGGGCGGTGCGGGAATATTCATCATAGTGCTTATGACCTATCTCTATATGAATATATTTATCACCGAGGAGACCCGCGAGATAGCGCTCATGAAGAGCATGGGCTTTACGGACGGCAGCCTGCGGGCGTGGCAGATGATAAGGATACTTGTTCTTGCGGCAGCCGCGGCAGTTCTTGCCGTGATATTCGTAAAGACTGTCGGCTCGCTGTTCATCGCCAAGCTGTTTGAGAGCCTCGAACTTACCGGATTCAGGTTCAACCCCGAGTATCTGTTCAGCTTCGGTATCATACCATTCGGAGCGCTGCTCGTAGTGGGCGCGGCGTCGATGATAAAGCTTTCGGGGCTCGGCAGTATAAGCATAAGCAGGATAGGCGAGGAGTAAGAAGGGTTAAGGGTGAAGAGTATGGAAAAGCTGTTATCCGCAGAATCGCTCTGCAAGACATATATACTGAAAGGCAGCAGCAACAACGTTCTTCGCGGCGTTGATCTGGAGATCGGCGAGGGCGAGTTCGTCTGTGTGATGGGTCCCAGCGGAAGCGGAAAATCCACGCTGCTGTACACCATAAGCGGCATGGACGCTATGACCTCGGGCAAGGTGCTGTTCGGGGACAGAGATATCGCAAAGCTCGGGAAAAAGGAGCTTGCAAAGCTTCGTCTTAACGAAATGGGTTTTATTTTTCAGCAGATGTATATGCTCAAAAAGCTGTGCGTGCTTGACAATATCCTCATGCCCGGATTTCAGGCGGGCGGCGACAGAGCAAAGGTACGCGAACGCGCCGAGCAGCTGATGCGCAGGCTCGGGATAATCGAATGTGCCGAGCGGGAGATCACCGAGATATCGGGCGGTCAGCTGCAAAGAGCCTGCCTGTGCAGGGCGCTTATCAACGAACCGAAGATAATATTCGCCGACGAGCCGACGGGGGCGCTCAATTCGAGAGCCGCCGAAGAGGTGATGCGCGAGCTGACAGCCGCGAACAGGACGGGTACCGCCGTGATGATGATAACACACAGCGTAAGAGTTGCCGCGCAAAGCGACAGAGTTCTTTACCTGCTCGACGGGGATATACGGGGCGAGCTTAAGCTCGGCAAGCTTGAAAACGAGAACGAGCTTACAAAACGCGAGCGCGAACTGAACACATGGCTCATGGACAGGGGGTGGTGATATGAAAAAGCTGCTTGCACGGTGCTTTGCGGCTGTTATGGCGGCAGCGGTGCTTTCGGGCTGCGGGAAAAGCTTTACGCCGCCGCCGTCGGAGACTCCGCTAAAGCCCGTCGCCGATCTGTACATCGAAAACCACTATGAAGGAGTAGCGCCGACAAAGCAGCCTGCGACAGAGACCTTCACCTCCGCGGACGGGCTGTGCGTCATAGAGAAAAAAGAGAGCTATTACGACGTCACGCTCGATCTGGAGAAGGGCTCTCATTATGATGTGGGAAAGGCATACGGAGAAACGCTGCTGAAAGCCTGCGACGATCTCGGAGAAGATCTTGAGCCGTATATGTTTGAAAACATAAGGAACGCCTTTTCCGAGCTTAACGGAGATTATTCGGGAGTAAAGAAGCGTATCGACACGCTGGTGGAAGCCATTGATCCCGAATACCGCGATGAACTGGAGGGCTTCGCAGAGGGCGTGAGCGGGGGCAGAACGGGCTTTACCGAGGACGGTGTGCTTTCCGCGGACGAGGCGAAGCTCGTAAGCCTTGTTCCCGATGTGCTGAGACCTACCATGTGCAGCGCGGTAAGCGTTGACGGCAGCCGCACCGCAACGGGAGAAAGACTGAGCGTCCGCCTGCTCGACTGGGATCTCGGAAGCGACAGGCAGATCTGTCGGGCGCACTGCGTACTGCGCATGAAAAACGGCAGCAGATCGTTTACCGCGGTGACGCAGATAGGCGTGCTTTCACCTCTGACTGCGATAAACGACGACGGGCTTATGGTTAGCGAGTTCGACGTCGGCTCGGGAAGCGACACTCCCTATGAATGTGAGGGCAGGACGAGCTATTCCTTCGATATGCGGCACTGTCTCGAAAACTTTACCACGGCGCGTGAAGCGGGGGAATATGTAGTCGAGCGCAGCAAGTATTACACATGGTGCGTGAATGTGATGCTGACCGACCGCAATGAAGCGCTCTGCGCAGAGCTTGTCTGCACGGGCAACGAGGAAAAGGACGGATGCTCCCTGCTGCGCGACGGCAGCACAAAACTCAACCCGGGCGTTGAATGGGACGACCCGAACGTGCTGTGCATAGTCAACTGCTTCGCCGCCGACGGGAATTACGACGGTCTGACAGGCTCCGAGGTCAATATAACAAGGTGGAAGAAATACAGAAAGCTGTTCTGCACCGACGAAAAGCTGACCGTCGGCAGATTCAAGGAACTGCTGACCTGCGAGAAGCAGAACAATATAATAACCAATTTCCGAAATGCGGGCACCGTTCACATGGTCATCGCGGACTACTCGGACGACACGCTTCAGGCAGTATTCGCGGGAGAGAAAAAAAATCCCGATACGCCCGAATTCATCGACCTCGGAAGCTGGCACGGAGGAACAACATGACGGATATCATTATAATAGAAGACGACCCCGAGATGGGTGGTCTGGTAAAAGATTTTCTTGCAAAAGAGGGCTTTTCGGCAAGGCTGTGTACGTCTGCCGAAACAGCCCTTGAGCTGCTTTCGGAGGAACGATTCGGGCTGGCGCTCCTGGACGTTATGCTTCCGGGAATGAACGGCTTTGAGACCTGTGCTGCTATCCGCAAAAAGCGCAGCCTGCCGATAATCCTGATGAGCGCCCTCACCGACGAAGACAGCAAGCTGACAGGCTACGAGAACGGCGCCGACGACTACATCGACAAGCCGTTTTCGATAAAGGTGCTCACGGCGAAGGTGCGGGCGCTGCTTCGTCGGAGCAAAGAGACTCAGACGGGGGATATCCTTGAAAGCTGCGGCATAACCCTCGACCCGTCGTCGCGAAGGGCAACAAAGGACGGCAAAGCGCTCTCGCTAAACGCAAAGGAATTCGAGCTGCTGCGCTTTATGATGGAGCACGAGGGAGAGGCGCTTTCGAGAGACGAGCTTTTCAACAGAGTGTGGGGGATAGACTGCTTCACCGAGCCCTCCACCGTGAGCGTTCATATACGCTGGCTGCGCGAAAAGATCGAAAACGAGCCGAATTCCCCGAAGCTTATACGCACCGTTCCCAAGCGCGGCTACATATTTGGTGAGATAAAATGAAAGAAATAAAGCTATTTGCCGTTCTGCTGGCGCTTTGCTATATCGTTTCGGCGGGCGGGTTCTGTATCTGGTACGGCATACACAGCAGCAGACGCGGCAGCTCGGCGAACGTGACGATAAACCGGATAAATGCCGAGATAGCCGCCGCCGAAACCGAGCCTGCCGAAACGATCTCACAGCGCTTTGAAAGCTGGCGGGCGGAATACCCCGATTGCCCCGATCATATCGAATTCGTGCCGATAGATGAAAACAGCGGCAACACGTTCGTTATGAAAGGCAGCGGCAGTTCTTCGGTGTGTGCGGTAAGGCGCGGCGGACGATTCGTCGGGGCGGTGCAGTACGAAAGCGAAGCACGGAGCGACACTGCGGTAACGGCAGTCGCGGCGGCGCTGATGAGTCTGTGTTTTCTGCTGTCGGGGGCGTTCCTTATTTATATCTATCGCAATGTGATAAAGCCGTTCGGCGAGCTTTCGGAATACCCCGAGCGGCTCGCACGGGAGCAGACTTCGCAGAGGCTGCCGGAAAGCAGGAGCAGATACTTCGGAAAGTATATCTGGGGAATGAATATGCTTGCCGATCGGCTTGAAGACGGCAGGCGGCGCATAAGCAGGCTGGAATACGAACGGCAGACGCTTATCGCCTCGATAGCGCACGGAGTAAAAACGCCCGTTGCGAACATAAGGCTGTACGCCTCTGCGGTGATGACGGGGCTGTATCCCGAGAGCCGCGACGCCGAGATAGCGGCAAAGATCGACGCGAACGCCGACAAGATAGGCAAAATGGCTAACGATCTGCTGAACAGCGCCGCTACCTCCGTGACCGATTACGAACCCGATCTGAACCCGTTTTATCTCGGCGAATTAAAGACCATGATCGAAAAGGAATTCGCTGACCGAATGGAGATATCGCGTGTGCCGCTTCGTTTCATAACAGAGGGGGACAAGCTTGTAAACAGCGACAGGTGGGGATTGTTCCGCGTGATCTCGCAGCTTATCGAAAACGCGCTGAAATACGGCGACGGCGGCGGTATCTCCGTCGAGCTTTCGTACCGTGACGACGAGATCTGTATTGTCGTCAGAAACAAAGGCGAACTGCTGCCCGAAAAGGAGCTGCCTTATGTATTCCGCAGCTATTGGCGCGGTTCAAACGCTTCGGAGAAGGACGGCAGCGGCATAGGACTTTTCGTAGCGCACGAGATCGTAAAAAGGCTCGGCGGAACGATACTGGCGAGAAGGCTTGAAGAAACGTCCGAGATGGAATTCATCATCTGCATCGGGGATTGACCTTATTGTGATAAGTGAACAGTGAATAGTTAAGGAGCGCCTTACGGCTCTGTATTTGAAAAATAAGATCTGTGAGCGCAGCGAACACCGTAACTGTTCACTGTTCACTGTTCACTGTATAAGTGGGTGTTTCCATTGATTGCGGTTTGCCTGCTTTTATCTCGGCAAAAAAATCCTGAACTCCGAACCTTTCCCGATCTTCGATTCTACCGTGATATATCCGCCCTGTTCCTCGATGATCCTGCGGCTGAGATACAGCCCTATGCCGACGCCGCTTTGCTCGCGGACGTTCTGCCCTCTGTAAAACCTTCCGAAAATGCGCGGAAGCTCTTCCTCCGCGATGCCTATCCCGTTGTCTGCCGCTGATATGCAGGCGAACATCTCGTACATCTGCACGGAAACGGTGAGGGTGCTTTGCTCGGGGGAATATTTCACGGCATTGTCAAGGATATTGAAAAGAGCCTCCCGAGTCCATTTGCTGTCGAATTTTGCCGTATGGCTTTCGCGGGTATATTTTATCACGATCTTTTTGCTTTCTGCTTTCGGCTTTACCTGTTCG
>JAILFF010000261.1 GCA_024697705.1 Ruminococcus sp. | reverse complement strand
TTCTCGCACACCGAAAGGATATACGGGTCAAAGCTGATAAGCTCGGTGCGGGTGGGCGTTTTCACTCTCGGCAGAAGAATGTTCCCCGACGGCGTGGCAAGCGCGTCCACGCTGACCTCTCTGCCCGAAAGATATGGCATGACGATCAGCGCGGGGATAGTCGCCCGCTCCGAAAGTGCCGCCACCGCGTCGGCGTAGGTGATTCGCGTGCGGCTCGGGCAGAACAGCGCACGGCTTCCCTTGTAGCTGTTGTCGATCATGCGGAAGCTCATGCCGCCCTCGTCGCTGACCTTCTTAAAGCACACCATCTCGTACTTTTCGCTCAGTTCGAGATAGGCGTTTTTGAACTCGTCAACGTTATTCACAAGAAAATGATCGGGGACGCTCGCGATGCCGTTTTCCTTGAAAAAAGCGTAGGCTTCGGTCTTGCTGTTTAACATTTTGAGCTTGTCGTAGGGGTCTGCCATGACCTTTACCCCCGCGGCGGTGAACTCGTCGATATGCTTGGCAATACCCTGCATACCGCGCCGCGGGAGGAAGACATCTATCCCGTGTTCGGTGCAGAAATCGAGGCAGAACGCCGCGTATTCGTCGGGCGGCAGAACAGGCTCGGTGCAGAATTCGTCGCACATCTCCTTATATACGGCGTCGGAGCGCTCGTTGCTGCCGATAATGAAGAAGTCCTTTTCGCCCTCCTTTATCAGTCTGATAATGTGGTAAGCGGTGCTGAACCAGTGGTTTAGCCATATTTTGGTCATGGTTATCTACTCCTTTGACGTTACCATGCGTATGATTAGATGAAATGAGCATTTACAGTGCGAACAATTTGCCTACGTTGTATTAATGCAATGTAGGGCGTGGGCTTGCCCCCGCCGTCCTCCTGATAATCCGAACGGTTTTGCAACGCCTTGTAGGGGCGCACCTATGTGTGCGCCCGCGGATAGGCACATTGTTCCCAAATGGGCGCGATGTCTACAAACGGGCGCACACGCAGGTGCGCCCCTACATAATTTGCGCAACCGTTCGGTCGTTCGTTGACGCGGCGGGGGCAAGCCCCGACCCTACATGATTTGTTCGTTGCATAAATTCTCATTTTCGGTTCCGATTATCTGTTTACATATACGGTCTCGTAATTGTAAGGCGAGATGCGCGGTACGGGCGGCACGGGCGAAAGCGGGCGCGTATCATAATCCGCGGGCTTCAAGCCGATACGCAAAGACATCATCGCCTGAGAGAGTGTCACGGTCTCGATATTAAAGCTCCCGCTGCCGTACTCGGGCGCGGCGGGACGGCGGAACAACTCCGCTCCCCTTGTGGCAGGTCTGCTGTTCTGAGGCTGAACCGTCGGCGCGGGCTGAGGCTGTATGGGCTGCTGAGCCTGCGGCTGAACGAACTGCTGCTGCATCGGCTCGGGCTGAACGAATTGCGGCTGTGCGGGCTGCTGAACAGGCTGAGGAATACTCTGACGGACAGGCTCGGGCTGAACAAACTGCGGTGCGGGAACGGGCGCAGGTGTGGGTGCAGCAGCGGGTTCGGACTCCGCCGCCTCGCCGCCGTAGCTTGCGAGAAGATCGGCAAGCCCGCCGTTGAAGCCGCTTGCGACTACCGCCATTCTCCATACCGACTTAAGATATATCTCCGCGCCGATGATAGCCTTTTCAGCGGAGAAATCCCCGCCGCCGAGCGTCAGCCGCGCCTTTTCCTCGCCGTTCTGGAAAACGCTTATCGTGTGCGAGGCTATCTGCCCCATTGTGCCGTCGCCGTCGATGCTCACCGTAAATACGAGCTTCGCGACCGTCTGCGGGAGCGCACCGAGAGAAACGGTATATTCCGAAACGCCGCCCGACTCGCCGAAGGTTATCTCCCCCGCAGGAGAGGAAGTCTGATTGTAAAAGACCATATATCTGTCGTCGGAGAGCTTGCCTTCCGCGTCAACACCGAAGCAGCAGGTATCGTAAACGGCGTTTCCCGCGGTTTGCATTTTCACCGTAAAAGGCTGTGAAATGTCAAGGATATCGCCGAGCTTTCCTCTGAATCCACGAACCAGCTCTGTCATTATGATTCATCTCCCTTTGTATACAGTTAACAGTGAATAGTTAATAGTTAAGGTACGCCTGCGGCGCAGATAAGTTATTTGTTAAGCTCAAACGGAATAAATTCAGTGCGTAGCGCAGCGTCCGCATAATAACGTCCGCGAAGGGGACACCTTAACTGTTCACGGCACGAACTTGTTTGTGCAATCACTGTTAACTATTATCTTTTTTTAATGCTTATGTATATTTCTCTTATTACCAATAAACGGGAGAATCCGCGCACGGACTCTCCCCTCTGTTTATTGATTCAAATATCTGACAAAAAATGTCTTATCTGAAACGCGACGACAGCTCGGTGAGATCGTTGTCCGTCGTCGGCTGACCGATGGCGTTGAATTTCCATGTGCTGCCGTCCAAGAACATCTCGCCGAATATCATGGCTGTCATGTTATCGTAGTTTTCCGAAAGATTGTACCTGCACATCTCCACGCCCTTATCGTCGCATATCCTGATATAGGCGTTTCTTATCATTCCGAAGTGCTGGCGGCGCTGCTTTGCCTGATAGATATTCACGACAAAGACTATCTTGTCGTAGACCGACGGCAGCCGTGAAAGCTCCACGCTGATCTGTTCGTCGTCGCCCTCGCCCTCACCGGTAAGATTGTCGCCCATGTGCTGGACCGCGCCGCTTTCGTGGGTAAGATTGCCGAAGTAGACAATATCGCCCATCGCCTTCAGCTTGCCGTCCTTGCAGAGAAAAGCCGAAGCGTCGCAGTCGATGTCCTGCGCGGTACCCTTGAAAAGCGAACGGAAAAGCCCGTTTCCTTTGCCCTGCGCCTCCGCCTCGTCCCAGCCAAGTCCCACAAGAACTCTTGTAAGCTTGCCGCCGTCCGACTTACGCAGATCGACCTTCTGACCCTTTTGCAGATTAACAGACATCGGTATCGCCTCCGTTTTTTAGAATAATATCGGTGATTATACGTTTACGCCGAAGTTCTGGCAAAGCGCTTTCAGACCGCCCTGGAAGCCGCTGCCTACCGCGTTGAACTTCCACTCGGAGCCGTTTCTGTACAGCGAGCCTACAACGATAGCGGTCTCGATGGAGAAGTCCTCGCCGAGGTCGTAGCGGATAAGCTCGGTGCCGCTTGCCTGGTCTACCACGCGGATATAGGCGTTCGATACCTGACCGAAGTTCTGACGGCGGGTCTCGGCGTCATAGATGGTAGCGGTGAAGCTGATGGTGGTGATGTCGGCGGGAACGAGCGAAAGATCAACGTTGATAGCCTCGTCGTCGCCCTCGCCGTCGCCGGTGCGGTTGTCGCCGGTATGCTCAACAGAGCCCGAAGCGTGCTTTGTGTTGCCGTAGAAAACAAAATCTCCGTCGTCTCTTACCTTGCCGCTTTCAGCGCAGAGGAATGCTGCTGCGTCAAGGTCGAAATCTCCGCCGCCGTCGTACTTGTTTACGTCCCAGCCGAGACCGATAAGGAGCTTGGTAAGCCCCGGATTACCCTTAGTAAGATCAACTTTCTGTCCTTTTGTTAAGCAAACTGCCATTTTAATTACCTCCCGGTATATTTTTATATTAAACGGTTTTTATGCCGTTTTCTGACTTTGATTAATTAGTTAGCGAAGGATACCCGCCGCCGCCGCCGCTTTCAGCCACCCGGGGAACTCGGTCAGCAAACGCTCGTAAAGCTCGCTGTCGGGAACTTTCTTGTAATCGTCGAGCGCAAAGAAATCCGCGTTGTCCACCCTTCTTCCGGGCAGATCGTCAAGCGTTTTGAAA
>JAILFF010000231.1 GCA_024697705.1 Ruminococcus sp. | reverse complement strand
CCCCGAAAGCGGCAACGGCTTTCCCGATCTGCTCGACGAAGCGCGGTGGGAAATGGAATGGATGCTGAAAATGCAGCTCGATTCGAGCGAATACGCGGGCATGGCTTACCACAAGGCTCACGACGAGACATGGACGGGTCTGGGCGTGGCTCCCGCCGACGATGACAAAAACAGGATAATCAAGCCGCCCACGACCGCCGCGACGCTGAATCTTGCCGCCTGTGCTGCTCAGTCTTCAAGGCTGTGGAAAGACCTTGACGGCGATTTCGCGGAAGAGTGTCTCGAAGCCGCCGAAAAAGCCTACGAAGCCGCTAAGGAGCACCCCGAAATGTATGCACCCCTTGACGAAAGCGTGGGCGGCGGCGCATACGGCGACAACGACGTTTCCGACGAGTTTTACTGGGCGGCGATGGAGCTTTACGCCGCGACAGGCGATAAGGATTATCTGAAAGACGCGAAAAGATCCGATTATTACATGACTGTGCCCGTAACGATGGGCGGCGGAGAAAGCGTTGACACCGCCGGCACCTTCGACTGGGGCAACACGGCGGCGCTCGGAACATTTACCGCTCTGCTGAACGCGGACAGCTTCGGCGATATCCGCGATGCGGAAAAAACGCTGAAAAAGGCGGCAGATCACTATATCGAGCTTGAAGAAGCACAGGGCTACGGACTGCCCTACGCGCAAAGCACTCTCAGCTACAACGACAGTGACAAGGGCTATCTGTGGGGCTCGAATTCGTTTGTGGCGGACAACTCGATAGTTCTCGCCTATGCCGCCGTGCTTAATGACGATGACAGCTACGCGAACGGCGCAATGCAGGGGCTTGATTATCTTCTCGGCAGAAACGCGATGGACTATTCCTACGTAACGGGCTACGGCAGCCACACGACGGAAAACCCGCATCACCGCTGGTGGTCGAATCAGATCGACGACGAATTCCCGAAGGCGCCCTGCGGAGTTCTTTCGGGCGGACCAAATTCGGGTATGCAGGACCCGTGGGTGCGCGGCATGGGCTGGAAGAAGGGCGAGATCGCACCGCAGAAATGCTATGTCGATCACATCGAAGCGTGGTGCGTGAACGAATGTACGATAAACTGGAACGCCTCGCTTGCGTGGCTGACGGCGTATTCGGCGCTTAACGCACAGATCGAGCCGGGCGAAGGCGGCGGCGATATGGGCATAGAAAACGACGGCGGAAGCGCGAAATCCGCCGAAAACACCACCTACGACGAAGAAAAAGCCGACAAAAACAGGGAAAAGAACACAGGCAAAAAGACAAAAACCTCGTCGGCTGACAAAAACAAGGACGAAAGCGAGACCGTGAATAAATCGTCGGGGCTGAACCGCAACAACAGACTGACCTACACTCTTATCTTCGTGACGGCTTCGGTCATACTGGTCGTGTCCACCGAGATATTCATCTACAAAATGGCAGTGCTTAAAAAGAAGAACAAAAACAAAGACTGATATGAAAAAATGCAGCCCGCGGAGGACTGCATTTTTGCTTTGTGATTCGTTTTGAAGAACGGGGTGGCGTTTTTTACAGCAGTTTTTCGAGTTCCTTTGCGAACAGATCGGGGTGCTCTGCTATGAACATATGTGTGCCGTCGGGGAATTCAACGGAATTGAAAGGCGCTTTTGTATTGCTCCTGTACCACTCCGCAAGGTCGGGCGAGAAAAGCGAGCCCGGCGTGGGGTAAAAATATGTCAGCGGGACGGTTATCTTTCCGATAACATCACGGTTATCCTGCGATTTCATTGATACCGCAAGGGACGAAAGCACGCCCTGATCGCATTTTGCAAGCAGCTTTTTCAGCTTCGGGCGCAGAAGAAATCCGGGTATCTTACCGAGCTTCGGGACAGCTCCCACCACAAACTGCTGATAAAGGCGCAGAGGATCCTTTCCCTCTTCGCGCTTCATATCCTCCGCGGTATATTTTCCGCGATACAGTCCGAGCTTCCATTCATTATCGTTTATCTGCTTCGGCGTCATATCGCAAAGTACGATCTGTTTAAGCGCCGAACAGCCGTAATCGCGCACGTAATTCATCGCAACTCCCGAGCCCATCGACCAGCCGACAAGCGTTACATCGGAAAGCCCGAGTCCCTTGATGATCTCGTTTAGGTCGCTTGCAAGCGTTTCCATTGTAGCTGCTTCTTTGTTGGCGTTTTTGCTGCCGCTGTGACCTCTGTGATCGTAGATGATGAACCGCGCCTTGCCCTTAAGTATCTCCACGGGTTCGGAATATATCTCGTGGCTGCTTGACCAGCCGTGCATCATGATAACGGGCTGACCGCTGCCGTGATCCTCCAGGTACAGCTTCATTCCGTTTTTCAGCTGAAATTCGCTCATTTTTGAAAACCTCTCTTTATATGATTTTTTTCAATCTTATTATATCATATTCTGTTCATGTTTTCAAGAAGAAAACGAAATATTCATCATTGATTCATAATATTTTGTGACCCGATCACCTATTTCCGATAAACAGCCGCAGACGCGCTTTCAGACTGCTTTTCTTGACAAGCTCCCGCAGAGCACGGTGAATTTCCTCCGCCGACAAGACGTCGCTCCCGTCAATTTCTCTGTCGGAATAAAGCACGGTTTCATAAATTTCGATAAATCCCGTATTTTTCTTTATTTCCTCGCTGTCCGTGCCTTCTATCCTCTCGGCAAATTCCGAAAGCGTCTCGCCCTCGTTCATCTTTAAGCCGAGATATCCGAGCAAACGAAGATTTTGCTGCGTCAGGTACCTGAATTTCTCACGGCAATCCATCTTTCGGTATTTCTTCTTTTGCGCCGAGCGGCTTAATAAAGAGAACATCAGCAGAAAGCCCGCGACCGCAAGCAAGGGGATAATGAATATCAGCGGACTTATCACGGAAGGTTCTTCTTCGTGCTCTTCGTGAGTATCGCTTGTTTTGTATTGTCCTATATCAAGCTCGAAATCGGGGTTCGGGTCGGGTATTTTCGTTTCGGAAGAGTAAGAGTCTTTCTCTTTTACCGCCCAGCCCGCGGGAACGGAATAGCCGGGAGTCGGCTCGAAGGCTACCCAGCCCGCGTTGTCAAAGTAGACCTCCGCCCATGCGTGAGCGTCGCTTTCGCGGACGATGAAATTGCCGTCGGAGCTTCTTTCGGCGGCGTAACCCTGCACATAGCGGCACGGTATCCCCATTTCGTTCGCCATAAGCACAAAAGCGGTCGCAAAGTGCATACAGTAGCCCTTGCGGGAGTTCAGCAGGAAATAGTCGAGAAAGCTGCCGCCGTCGCAAACGTAGTCGGGCAGAGCGCCGCAGTCGGTGGAATACTCGAAGCTGTTAAGAAAGCGTTCCAATCGTTTAGCGGTCTCGTATCTGTCCGCCGCGCCGTCTTTGATCTTGTCAAGGATAGCCCCGACCTCCTCCGACACTTCGCACGGACGGCAGTAGTTTTCGTAAACGCTTTTGCGGTATGCTTGATAATCCTCAAACGTACAGTCCTTGACAGCGCCTTCCGCTGCTGCCGCCTGCCGCCATTCGTCTTCGGTGATGGGCTGCGCTTCGGTAAGAAATTCTTTCAGACGGGGGTTAGCGTGGTTCGGCACATAGCAGGAAATTCGGTAGCTGTCCCCGTAGTTCAGCCGCTTGTCCGAGACGATGCTCCCGCCGCGTTCGCTTATCCCGGGGTTATTTTCAGCCGTTATCCCGAGCCTTATCTTGGCGGGGGAGAAGATATATCGCGTGTTGTAATACTGCGTTTCGCAGTGCAGATCAAGCTCGCGAATGTAGTCCGAGCGGTAGAAGCCCGCGTATTTCCTTGCGGCGCAGGAGGTCTCTATCGTGTCTGCCATTCGAGAGCAGCCGTTGATGCCGCCGTCTGTATCGAACACCCATTCGCGCCCGCGGAAATCCCCGCCGATGCAGCCGACGAGCCTCAGCTCATCGACCTTGCTGTCATCCGATCTGATATAGAGGACCTCTTTGTCATTGTCATAGAGCTTTGAAACGAAGCTGCCGTCGTCCGAAAAGCCGATGCTGCCGTACTCGTCTGAGGTGTGGGCAAAAAGCCCGTAGATCCTGTTGAGCTGCGAAACGGTACCGAAATAGATATCCTTGGCAAACTGCCACCCGTAGGGCTTGTCGGGAGCGGGTATCATACATACCGCAATACATATCGCCAGCAGAAAAGGCGAAACCCTCGTAATATGGTCTTTCATGTCGGGGCAGCCGCTTTTTTTCCACCGCTCCTGTATCTCTTCCGCAGTTCGCACAAGAAGAACAAAGCATATCAGCGAAAAAGCGGGCTTGCTTATTTTGGTATCGAGTATCGTCCCGACGATACAGTAAGCAAACAGCGCCGCCGCGATGATACGTTTTATCCAAATGCTCCTGTTCATAAGTATGCCGACGATGAGCGCCCCCGCACAGAAGCAGATCACCCATGCCGCCCAATAATACTCGCCGACGAACAGCTGACGGCGTTCCTCTCCCGCCGCAAGGCTGAGTCCTGCGGTAAACACCGAAACGATGCCGATACTTCGCAGACGGTCTTTCGGCTTCATGTTCTTAAGAAACGTTATCCATACGGAAAATACAAGACAGAGGGCATATCCGAAAACGCTTCCTTCGGGTATTTCCGCAAACCTTCCGAAGATCATGACCGAAAGCAGCGAAAGCGGCAGGATATTTATTATATCGTATATTGTACCGCTCATAGTCCCGTCCCCTTTGTCAGATCGTCAAACGGCGAGATACGGATAAGCCCGCAGGTCTTGTGCTCGGAAAGATCGGGGATACCGTCGCCGATAAAGCATATCACGGCGTAAAGCTCGTTTCTTTCAAGCTCTCCCAGCAGAGCGTCGGTCTCCTTATCCCACGAGGACAGTATAAGAAAAACCATCGAGCTGTCAAAAATATCCCGTCTGTTCATTACGCTTTCGTAGAGCGTCTTATGATCGTTAAGGCTGCCGAACGATATTTCCGACATTGTATTATAGAAATTATCGAATCTCTGCGCGCTTTCCACGGTAAGGCAGACCATTTCCTGCTGAAGATGATATTCCGCCGCAGAGATATTGTTCCTGCTTAGATAACAGCAGACGGCAAGCGCGGTTTCAAGCACTTTGTTTTCCGCGGGCAGAAATTCCCGCCGTTCGGTGCCGACGCGGAAGGTATCGGTGATGACAGCGATCTCCTTATGCTCCGAGCCCGTGAGCAGCCTTGTCATAAGAGTGCCCGTCCTTGCGTACTGCGTCCAGTTGATAAAGCGGGTATCGTCGCCGAAGACATATTCGCGGCTCAGTACATCGAGCTCGGTCTTGTTGACCGCCGATTCTCTCACGGCTTCGGAAAGCTCTGTCTCCCCGAGCGAATCTACGCTTATCAGCTGCGGCTTTACAAAAGCGCGGATACATTCCTTATTCCTGTATTTTATCCTGAACAGGCGGAAGAAGTCGGTTATCTCTATCTCCTTGATGCCTATTTCGTATTCTCCGCGGTATTTGCAGATGAGCCGCGTTTCCTTTTCTATCCTCGTGTGCGGTTTGAGCTCGTACTCGGTCGCGTCGGTTAGGTCGGTGATAGAGGAAAACGACGAGAAGAACCTGACCCGTATCCCCGCGAACTGTACGGGATATTCGTTCACCAGCGCAAATCGGTATCTGACAGGCTCGTTGACCGTAACGAACCGCTGTTCGAGTTCCTGATAGATATGAAAAAGCTTGTACACCGCAAGCAGATACAGCGCCGAAGCAAAGGGCAGCAGCGTCAGAGTCATAAAAAAGCCGTAAGTCACGGCGCCGCCCTTTAAGCTTATCCCCACGACGGACGATACCCACAGGCAAAACCAAATTATCCTGTTTCTTTTCATTGCCGAATCCCTTTCATGATCTGTACCTGCTTGCTGTCTGCCGGTGTTATTTGCCGATATGCGTGATTTCAATAGATATATAAAGGATAGTGTATATGGTGCAGAGCCCTTTGCTGCGAACGAATTTCGTGCGGCTGACCCCCGATTTTGACCTCGTGTTGAGTTTCTTTATAAAGTGGTATTATTTGGTGCCGTCTTTTCATACTATGATAATTCTGTGAAAATATCTCCTCGAATATTTCATTTTTGATTTAAGCTCGTTTAAGGTTCGCACGGTATAATAAAATCACAAAATAAAACACAGCCTGAAACAAAAGAAAGGCTTGAAAATGAAAGGACGGTCTGCTTTATGAAAAAGTACGATGAATATGATTATCAGGGTATGGAAAACAACGAGGAACTTAACGCTGTTATCGTTGGTTCTGACAAGAAGAAAACAAACACGGGCAAGAAGCTCCTGATAACCGCTCTCTGCTGCTCGTTACTGGGCGGAGCGCTCGGCGCAGGCGGAACGGTTCTCGGACTGAGAGCCACGGGCAGCGGCACGATAGCTTCCGACAGCAGCACCGTCACCCTCGTGAACGGCTCGCACAGCGAAAGCACAGCCAAGACGAGCGGCGTGTCCGTACTGAACACCAAGTCCGCCGATACAAGCACTCTCCTGACTGCTTCGGAGGTCTACGCGAACAATGTTAATTCGACAGTCGGCATCACGACTTCCATAACAGGCACCAATTACTGGGGCTATCAGACTCAGGCGGCGGCTTCGGGCTCGGGCTTTATCATCAGCGCCGACGGCTATATCCTTACCAATCACCACGTTATCGAGGACGCAAACTCGATCACCGTTACATTATATGACGGCAAGACCTACGAAGCTGAGCTTATCGGCAGCGACGAGAGCAACGACATAGCGGTCATCAAGATAGACGCCGACGGACTTACACCTGTCGTACTCGGCAGCTCCGAGGCACTTTCGGTAGGCGACGACGTTGTGGCGATAGGCAATCCTTTAGGAGAGCTTACCTTCTCGCTGACCCGCGGTATAGTAAGCGCACTTGACAGAACTATCACCACCGAATCGGCTACGATGGAGCTTATCCAGACCGACTGTGCCATCAACTCGGGCAACTCGGGCGGAGCGCTGTTCAATATGTACGGCGAAGTCATCGGCATCGTTAACTCCAAGTATTCGAGCAGCGGCATGAACGAAGCCACCATCGACAACATCGGCTTTGCTATCCCGATAGACAATGTACGCGGCATAGTTGAAGGTCTTATCAAGAACGGCTACGTTTCCAAGCCCTACATCGGCGTAAGCCTTACCGATCTCAGCGAAGAGAATTTAAGCTACGGTCTGCCGCAGGGTGCCGCGATAGGCGCTGTTACCGAAGGCGCTCCCGCAGCGGAAGCAGGCATACAGGTCGGCGATATAATCACCGCTGTTAACGGCGAAGCCATCGGGAATTCGAGCGATCTTATTGCGAAGGTCAAGAAGTGTCAGGCGGGCGACGAGCTTACCCTCAGCGTTTACCGCAAGGGCGAAGAGCTTGAAATTACCGTCAAGGTCGATGTGAAGAAGCAGGAGACCGAGACCAAGACCTCCGAACAGCAGACAATGGAGCAGCAGGGTCGTATGGGACAGCAGGGAGGCTACGGACAGAGCGAGCAGTACGGCTACGACTTCCCCGGCTTCGGCGGTATGTTCGGCTACTGATCTTCTCCGAAAGACGATCATGTTGACTTGATAAATTGCTAAAGCCTTTGACTTTTTCATAAAATAACTTCCTTAAACGCGAAACGCTCCCGGCTGTACGGTCGGGGGTGTTTCGTATTTACACGCAGTGATCCGCACGTTCGCGCAGATCATCTGCGAAAACCGCTTCGATATTTACAGCGTTTTCATCAGCTCGCTGATCTGCTCTCTTTTGGCAAGCCCGTCCGAAAATGCCGTCGCCCCCCCTGCCGCAGTTCCTAATTTCAGTGCGTATTCGGGGTCGCCGCGTTCAAGCATACCCGCCAGAAATCCCGCGACCATCGAGTCGCCCGCGCCCACAGAATTTCTTACAGTTCCCCTGCATACGCCAAGCCTGAACCGACCGCCGTTCTCGGCGATGAGCAGCGAACCGTTTCCCGCCCTCGATACGAGCACGTTTCGCGCACCCATTTCGCGCAGCCGTTCCGCATAGGCGGCTATCTCGTCCTCGCCTGAAAAAGATACGCCGAATATCTCGCCGAGCTCCTGTTCGTTTGGCTTTATCAAAAAAGGTCTGAACCGCAGCACGTTGATGAGCAGCTTTCCCGCCGCGTCCACAACGGCGGTGATTTTTTTGTCCGAAAGCCTGTCAAGTATCCTCTCGTAAATATCGGGCGGCAGGCTTCCCGGGATACTGCCCGCCAGAACGAGCACATCTCCGTCGGTAAGCGTGTCGAGCTTGTCAAAGAGCTTTTTCAGCGAATCGTCATCTATCACGGGACCGCAGCCGTTTATCTCGGTCTCTTCGTCCGCCTTGATCTTGACGTTTATCCGCGAGTTGCCCTCGGGCAGCCGCACGAAATCCGCGTCGATGCCCATTGCGGCAACTCCCTTTTCGATAGCTTCTCCCGTGAACCCCGCGGTGAAGCCCAGCGCCTTTGAACGAAGCCCGAGCTCGGAAAGCACCGCCGAAACGTTTATCCCCTTGCCGCCGAAGTACATCTCCTCGCCCGAGGAACGGTTTGTCTGCCCCGAAACGAGCGCCGCCGTGCGGACAACATAGTCGATCGCGGGATTGAATGTCACGGTGTATATCATATTGATCTCCTCCGAAAGTGTGGTATCATAAAGCACCGTTTGCCGTATAGGACAAACGGTGCGGTTATTTCGGTTATTTCATCGCTTCAATTCGGGATGCAAGCGGTAAAATTCCGCCTTGTTTGCGTACATATTTTTGTCAGCCTCCTGCATGGCGGCGCTTATCTCCGCTATCGTTTTGAAGCTGTACCCCACGGCAAAGCATACGCTGTTCGGGTCGGAGACGGCGTTTTTGAGCCCGATTATCCTCTGTTCAAGTCTGCCGCGGTCGGCGTTCAGCGCGAGTATCATAAACTCGTCGCCGCCCGTGCGGTAGACCTCGTATTCGGGAAAATGCTTTTGCAGGGTCAAAGCCGCGTCTTTCAGCAGCAGGTCGCCCGCGAAATGTCCGTTCGTGTCGTTGACCCGTTTAAGACCGTTCAAGTCGGCATAGATCACGCAGACAGGGTCGTCGGGCTTGTGCCGTGCGTTTACCAAAGCGTCTACGCGGTCGTTCATGGCGTTGCGGTTGAAAACACCCGTCAGCAGGTCTTTCGAGCTAAGCGCTTCAAGCTTTAAGAAAAGCTGATAGCTCGCTATCTCCGAAGCGAGGAAATAGGTCGCAAGCTCCAGCATTTCCTTGATCTCAAGTGTCTGACTGACGTCGAAGTTTATCGCCCAGATGAACCCGAGCGTTTCGTTTCGGTATTTCAGCGGGAACAGGACAATGCTTTTGGCACCCGCGCTTCCCATAGAATCATACCAGACGCGGTTGGTCTTTTTCAGATTTTGCCAGTCGGCTTCGTCCTTCAGGATAACGCAGGTATTGCTGCCTATCGAGCCGAGCCATGTGTCCACGATGTTGAAGAAATCGTCGTTGACGTAGACCTTCATCGAGGAAAGCTTTGTATCCTCGCTCAGCGCCTCGCAGAGGACCGAGCATTTTCGCTGACTGAAATCGGTAAGGAAAATGCAGGTATGCTCCGCTTCGCACAGCTTGCCGATATCGCAGATAACATCGTTTACCGAAGTCATAAAGTCGCCCGAGCCGCGCAGCTTTACGCATATCCTCAGCACATTGGCGGTGATATCGGGAGCGATATTGGTCATCATCGAGAGACCGGGAGAATCGTGTTCTGTCTGCAAAACAGCGCAGTAGCCTATCCCGGGCTTATCCGATTTGAGCGGCACCGTCGTAAGATATATCCACACGGGGCTGTTTTCGTACTTGATGTGGGTGCGGAGCGTTTCGCCGTTAAAGGCGCTTCGGCAGCAGCAGTCCTCGAAGAACTTGTTTTTCGGGATAAACATCTCATAGGGCTGATCGGAAACGAATCCGCCTGTGTAGCCGAATGCCTCAGCCGCTTTAAGAAAGTCCGAATTTACGGCAGCGATACGGATATTCCCGTAAGTGCCGTCGGGAAAAGCTTCTACCGATATTATGCATGATACAGAATTCAGGTATTCGGAGAAATTGCGGTAATCAAAATCCATGACGGCTCCTTTCGGCTAACGATGAGTATGATTTCGACAAAAAGAGTAGTTTGTTAATATTATACAACAATTTTTCGCAAAAGTCAAGTACGATTTTTAGAAAATTTATGCTAATAGTCAAAAAAACGGAATCGACTTATTCTGTCATTATCATTATTAGCGTTTTGCGTCGGAAGTGTTACCTGCGTTTTGTTCTGCCGCTCGGATTTTTCTCCCCCGTCTTCGTGAAATTGTTTTGCGAAAATCGCTTCGCTTTTTCGCAAAAATAAAATCGGCAATTCTATTGTTCTTGCTCGGTTTTGCAGAGTCATTTGTCTACGCCTTTTTGTGGGCTTTCTTTTAATTTGCCGATTTTATATTTGAACCGCTCACTTTTCTTTCTCCGAGATGTTTCCGACCGTCCTTCGCTTCTGTGGGGGAAACCTGCACGAACTGCGTTCGTGCCGTGAAGAAGGGTTATCCCCCACACCCCCTTCCTAAGACTTTTAATATGCCCGCGTTTTGCGGTTTGGGTGGGCTTTGCTATATCTTTTATCTTTTATCTCTTATCTTTTATCTTCTTATGTCATTTCTGCGCCTTTTTCCGTCAGCCTTTTTACTAATTCTTTCATCACCGCATGATCGGGCTTCTCTAACGTCGGGTCTTCGTCAAGTATCTCCTTCGATAGCTTCTGCGCTTCCTCCAACAGCCGGATATCTCTCGTCAGGTCGGCTATCTTGAACGCGGGCAGTCCGTGCTGGTTCGTCCCGAAAAAATCCCCGGGTCCCCGCAGACGCAGGTCTTCCTCCGCAATGCGGAATCCGTCCGTCGTCGAGCTTATCGTCTTCATGCGCCTGATGTTGTCCTGCGAACGATTGTCCGATATCAGCACACAGTACGATTCACTATCCCCTCGCCCTACCCGCCCTCTCAGCTGATGAAGCTGCGAAAGCCCGAATCTGTCCGCGTTCTCTATGAACATAATGGTCGCGTTCGGTACGTCCACACCGACTTCTATTACGGTAGTAGACACAAGCAGGTCGATATCCCCCGCCTTGAAACGCTCCATAACGTCTTCCTTCTCGGCGGCAGGGAGCTTTCCGTGCAGAAGACCGAGCCGATAGTCTTTGAATACTCCGCCCGACAGCGTTTCGTAATAGCTCGTCGCGTCGATAAGGTCTGCCTCGTTTTCGTCAACCGCGGGACAAACGATATATCCCTGATGCCCCATGTCGAGCTGCTTTTTCACAAAGCCGTATGCCCGCTCCCGAAGCTCTCCTGTTACCGCGTAGGTCGAGATGGGCTTTCTGCCCTTCGGCATTTCGTCAAGCACCGATATTTCAAGGTCTCCGTAGAAAATCAGCGCCAACGTGCGCGGAATGGGCGTTGCGGTCATGACGAGCCTGTGAGGGTTCCCTCCCTTCGCCGCAAGAGCCGCCCGCTGCTCCACGCCGAAACGGTGCTGCTCGTCGGTTATCACCAATGCGAGATTCTTAAAGCCCGAATTCTCCGAGAAAAGCGCGTGCGTTCCCACCACGCAGTCAAGCTCGCCGCGCTGCGCCGCCTCCTGCACCTCGCGCTTGTTCTTCGGGGTGAGCGAACCGGTCAGCAAGCCTATCTTCATGCCGAGCGGTTCGAGAAGTCGGCAAAACGTCTTGTAATGCTGCGAGGCAAGTATCTCCGTCGGAGCCATTACACACGACTGCACGAAATTGTTCGTGCCAAACCCGCTCATGTGGACGAAATACGCCGCCGCCGCCGCTACGACGGTCTTTCCCGAGCCTACGTCACCTTGCAGCAGCCTGTTCATGCGCTGTTTGCCGTTCATGCCCGTGACTATCTGCCCGATAGCCCGCATCTGCGCCTTTGTCAGCTCGAAGGGCAGGCTTTTTCGGAAGTCTTCAAGGCTGCGGGGCGGCAAGGGATAGCTGTTCAGATTGGTGTCCATAATGCGGTTGTAGCCCACCGCAAGCGAGTAGATAAGCAGTTCGTCGAAGATGAGCCGCCGCCGAGCCTCGTGTGCGCCGTCAAGGGTGCGCGGGAAATGGACGTTCTCCCATGCGTAAGCCTGCGTGCAAAGGCAGCAGCGCTCCCGCACGGCGCGGGGCATGGTGTCCTCTATCTTATCCTCAATGAGGTCGAGAGCGTTCTTCACAGCGCCGCGCAGGGCGTTCTGCGTAAGCCCCGCCGTCAGCGGATAGACGGGTATTATAAGGTCGGGCGAATTTGCGGGGAACACTGCGGGGGAGTTCATCTCGCGGCGCAGCATATTGCCCGTTATCTTGCCGTAAAGCACGTAATCCTCGCCCTCTTTGAGCGAAGAGAACAGATATTCCTGATTGAACAGCGTAACGGTGATATCGTCGGTATCGTCGGTGAAGACCGCCTTGCATATGGTCATGCCCTTGCGGATATGCGAGGGCGGCAGCTTTGCGGCGACACGCGCCCGCAGGACGACCTGTTCCTCCGCACCGGGCATAGTGTCCTTTATGTAAGTAGGCTTTGAGAGATCGACATAATCGCGTGGGCAGTATTGCAGCAGATCGTAAACGGTCTTGATGCCGAGCTTTTCAAACAGCTCCGCCTTTTTGGGACCCACGCCCTTGACGTAGGTGACTTCTCTTTCAAGCAGTTTATCCAAGCTGTAACGACCCCCATTCTTTAAAAGTTAATAGTTAATGTGCGCCTTGCGGCGCGTTATTTTGAATAATAAATCCGTTCTTCCGTTGAGGACACCAAATCCCTTAGACAAATAAAATTCGTGTCCATAACGGTAAAAAACGCGATATACCGTCGTTTTATCGTTGTGGACAAATGTCCATGACGGAGAGATTTAATGTCTGTGACGGTGTTTTTTTCCTCGTTACGGACATCTGTCCATGACGTAAAAGCCACGTTATTACGCACTTTTTATCGTTATGGACACGAAATATATTTATCTATGGGAGCATGGTTTTCACGGTCGCCCCGCATAAAAAATATCTATTATCTTTTATCTGTTATCTTTTATCTACCCTAAGCCTTATGATATTTAAATTCGTGCAAATTAACGGCACTGCTCATTTATAGTTTTGAATAATAAATCCGTTCTTCCGTTGAGGACACCAAATCCCGCTGACAAATAAAATTCGTGTCCTTTGTGGTGGAAACCGCGGTATTACGTCGTTTTACCACAAGGGACAGGTGTCCTTTGTGTAGGGATTTCGTGTCCTCTGTGGAGTTATTTCCCCCACAAAGGACAAGTGTCCTTTGTGTAAAACCCACGTAATTACGCACTTTTTATCATAGCGGACACGAATTTTATCTGTCTATGGGAGATATGATTTTCACGGTCGCCCCGCATAATAAAAAATATCTATTATCTTTTATCTGTTATCTTTTATCTGTTATCTACCCTCGTATGCTTCGTCCCTCTTCGTAATCGTCGAGGAAGTGATGATACTCCTTGCCGCGGTGGTAGGAGATTATCGTTTGCAGATTGACGTTCTCGACGCTTCGGAAGATGTTCTTGTCAACGCCCGGGTTCACCTTTCTGAGCTGACAGAGCAGGTTCTTTATCTCCTGCCGCTTGGAGCCGTCGGTGCCGCAGGTGACGGTCTGTTCGGTCACGCGGCAGGCGCACCGAATAAATTCAAGATCATTGTAAGCGCTCCACTTGATGATGTCCTCCTCGCGGACGAGGTACATCGGGCGGATAAGCTCCATGCCCTCGAAGTGCTCGCTGTGGAGCTTCGGCATCATGGTCTGCACCTGCGAGCCGTAGAGCATACCCATAAGAATAGTCTCGATAACGTCGTCGAAGTGATGTCCGAGAGCTATCTTATTGCACCCGAGCGACCCCGCGTGTTTGTAGAGCCACCCGCGCCGCATACGGGCGCACATATAGCAGGGGTTTTGGTCGAAGGTATCGACCGCCTTGAATATGGGCGTATCGAATATATGTATAGGTATGCCGAGCCGTGCGGCGTTGTCTATTATGCGCTGACGGTTGCGCTCGTTGTAGCCGGGGTCCATAACGATAAACTCGACCTCGAAGGGCACCTTTGAATAGCGCTGCAAACGCTTCATGCAGAGGGCGGTCAGCATGGAATCCTTACCGCCCGAGATGCAGACGGCTATCTTATCGCCCTCCTTGATAAGCTCGTAGTCCTTCACGCCCTTTAAGAATTTCGACCAAATAGTCTTACGGAATTTGCCGACGATGGTAAGTTCTATCTCATTTGGAATAACTATATTGAGGCTTTCGGCGCGTTTTATGCGTTCCTCGTCGGTAGGGCGGCGGACGTTCTCTTTAAAGCGTTCCTCGCAAGCGCCGAAGGCAAGGTAAATCCCGCGAGCGGCATTAAGCGAAACGCCGTTTGCGCCTATCACCTCATCGGGGGTATCGTGTGCGACCTTATCGTATTCCCAGAAGCAGACGGGGCAGATATCACCGTCGCCGTCGGGTATAGTAAAAAATCCGCAGCATGGACAGCAGATCATTAAATCAGCTCCTTTAATATGTGTTGTAATGATTATACAACTTTCGGGGGGAAAAGTCAAGCAAAAGCGAAAGCGAAAGCAGAAAGTGAAGGCAAACCAAAAGCAGAAAGTGAGGGCAAACCAAAAGTCTTAGGAAGGGGGTGTGGGGGAGAACCCTTCTTCAGAAGGGTTTCCCCCACAGAAGCCTACGACAGTTGTAAACAACTCGGTGAGAGAATGTCTGACGGTTCAAAATAAAATCGGCAATTCATAAAAAAGCCCACAAAAAGGCGCAAGCATATGAATCAGCAAATCGTGACAAGAACAAGTGAATTGCCGATTTTATATTTGCGAAAGAGCACAGCGATTTTCGCAAATGAATTGCGCGAACGTTCCGAATATCACAACGGCGGGGAAAAGCTCATACAGACATAATACGATCATTCGCGCCGCTGTTGCATGAAAATCGCTCCGCTCTTTCATGCAAATAAAATCGGCAATTCACTTGTTCTTGTCACGATATGCAGAGCTATTAACTTCTGCCTTTTTGTCGGCTTATTTTTGAAATTGCCGATTTTATTTTTGGTCGGATAGCTTCTCTCTTTACTGTTGACTTTCTGCCGACCACGGCTTTCGTGGGGGAAACCCTTCTGAAGAAGGGTTCTCCCCCACACCCCCTTCCTAAGACTTTTGGTTTGCCTTCACTTCTGATTTG
>JAILFF010000207.1 GCA_024697705.1 Ruminococcus sp. | reverse complement strand
ATGTCCGCTCTGAGCGCACAGCTGCGCTCGTTCAGGCACGAGCTTCGGCAGTACCTCTCCTACGTTCATTCGCAGGCATACACCGACACCATGACGGGAGTCGGCAGCAAGACCGCCTACCTTAAAAAGGTAAGGCACATCGACAAGCAGATAGGCGCGGGCAGCGCCGCGTTCGCCGTAGCTGTCTTCGATATGAACGGGCTTAAGAAGATCAACGATAACTACGGTCATGAAATGGGCGACCGCTTTATCATCGGCGCGGCTTCCGTTATTAAGAAGGTGTTCGGCTCCTCGAACGTCTACCGCATCGGCGGCGATGAATTTATCAGCATCATCGAAAGCTGCACCGAAAAGGACATCGCGGATTTCTTTGCGCGTCTTGACACCGTTATCGAAGAGATCAACAGCGCGAGCCGCTTCCCGCTGAGACTTACCATATCGAAGGGCGCAGCGGTATTCTCCGCCGAAACCGACACAAGCTGCAATCAGGTCTTTAAACGCGCCGACGAAGCGATGTATGACGACAAATGCGAATTCTACAAACGATCGGCAGAAGAAACGCAGGATATAACCGGAAGTGATAAATAAATGAGCACTACTCTTACCGCCGACGACAAGCGCCGGAAAAAGATACTTAAAAAGAGGATCAAGAAGATACGGAAGATAAGAAAAAACCACATCTTCGGTATGCTTCTGATCGTATTGCTGATAACCGCTCTGATACTTTTCGGAACATTGGTTTTCTCGCTTAATTACACGCTTTCCTCTACAAATCAGCAGATGTACAAGGACTCTGATATGATGGTACATATCGCCGAGCTGTACGACGACCCGCGCAGCGGTTCGGACGAGAAAAGCCTGTTTTACATCATGGACAGCGAGTCGCAGGATTACTTTATCCTCGACAAGGAAGGAAACGTTCTTTTCGAGGAGGGCGAGAATACCTGCCTTATGAATGAAGGCTCGCCCATATCGGAGATAACGGATGAGGACAACGGCACCGAAGACGGCAAACTGTCGTATAACGATATTACCACATATTCCGACAAAACCGAGACAAACCGAAGCAGCGAGAACAACTACGCATTTTTAGGCGGCCGCGTGACCCGGCTGATGGCGAATTACATTGTCAGCACATTCAAGACCTCATCACTCGAACAGATCCTCAATACGATCAACAGCCGTAAAAGCTACTCTCAGACTGCCATATCTATCCCCTACTGGCTGAGTATACCTGTCAAAAACGGCGAGGCTGAGCTTTATGTAAAGTGGGAGCTGAACATCTCCGTATATCAGATGACGCTGACCTTCATGATGATATCCTCCTTCCTCGCGATCATGGCGATCCTTCTGATAATAATACTCATCGTGCTGATCTCCTCGATGATATCGAAGAAACGACTGGCAAATCTATGCTTTACGGATATTGTCACGAAGGGCAACAATCAGCAGTGGCTCGAATACGCGGGCGGAGAATACCTCTGCTCACGGAAGCTTTCCCGCAGCAGATGCGCCGTGATCGACGTAAACTTTGCCAATTATCACAGTCTTGCCGTATCGCACTCGGCGCAGGAATGTGAGGAGATGCTCCGACAGATCTACCGCAGGATATACGGCTATTTCGGCAAGAAAAAGAACTGCGTCCACTGCGCGGCTTCCGATTTCGCGGTGATAACAAAAGCCGAAAATGACGAGGAGCTTCGCACTTCGCTGAACGGGCTTATCAAGACGCTCGAAGGCATAACGAAGGAACATTCCTATAAATTCCATATCGGCGTTGCTCCTGTCGAGAAAGCTCTCAACCGCAGCGGCCGTCCCGCTCACCGCCGCTTTGCCGACATCATGGAATACTGGAGCAGCGCAGGCACCGCAAGGGCTACCCTCGAAGACGAGCCCGACTCGGGTATCGCTTTCTACGACGACAAGCTCGTCGAGGAGCAGAAGTGGATAAACACCGTCACCGAAATGCAGAAGCAGGCGCTTAAGGACGAGGAATTCCTCGTCTACTATCAGCCCAAATACGACCCCAAGACCAACACCCTGCGCGGCGCGGAGGCGCTTATCCGCTGGCAGTCGCCGAAGTACGGCTTCGTAACGCCGAACCGCATGATACCGATATTCGAGAAAAACGGCTTCATCACCGAGATCGACCACTACATGATAACCCACGTCGCCCGCGACCAGAAGCGCTGGCTCGATGAGGGCATGGAATGCGTGCCGGTATCGGTGAACGTATCGAGAGCGCACTTCGCCGAGCCCGACCTCGCCGAGCAGATACGCGACAGCGTTGACAAAGAAGGCGCTCCGCACAACCTTATCGAGATAGAGCTTACCGAAAGCGCCTTCTTCGACGACAAAAACGCCATGATCTCGACGATCGAGCGACTCAAAAGCTACGGCTTCGCGGTCTCGATGGACGACTTCGGCTCGGGCTATTCGTCGCTCAATTCGCTCAAGGATATGCCCCTTGACGTGCTGAAGCTCGACGCCGAGTTCTTCCGCGGAGAGGGCACGAACTGCGTTCGCGCATCGGGCGAGCGCGGCGAGATAGTCGTTTCCGAAGCGATACGCCTTGCCAAGAGCCTTAAAATGCGCACCGTCGCCGAGGGCGTGGAGATAAAAGAGCAGGTGGATTTCCTTGCCGAACAGGGCTGCGACATGATACAGGGCTATTTCTACTCGAAGCCCGTGCCGTCCGCGGAATTCCTTGAAAAAATGAAAAATCCCGTTTCGGGCGGAGACGATCGTTCAGCAGAAAAAGCTCTGCCCGAACAGAATACACCAAAAATTGATCTTACAAAGGGAGATGTTCCTGTTGCCGAACCCAAATCAGCCGATCGAGATAACAGACTTTGAGCTGCCCGCGCTTATCCCCTACCGCACGACCTCGGAAGTACAGCTCATGCATTACTACGAGCCCGAGCAGGGACTATTCATCGCCGAAAGCCCGAAGGTGATACGACGTGCGCTCGACGCGGGATATCAGCCAGAATCGTTCCTCATCGACAAAAAATTCGTTACGGGACAGGCAAGCGACATAATCGAGCGCTGTCCCGACGTACCCGTTTACACGGCTGCCGCGTCCGTACTGAGCGAACTGACGGGCTTCAAGCTGACATTGGGTGCGATGTGCGCGATGCGTCGGCGACCCTCCGCAAAACCCGAGGAAGTGCTGCAAGGCGCTTCGAGAGTTGCCGTTCTCGAAGACATAATGAACCAGACTAACGTCGGCGCGATATTCCGTTCGGCGGCGGCACTGGGCTTCGACGCGGTGCTGCTGACCCCCGCTTGCAGCGACCCGCTTTACCGTCGTTCGGTGCGGGTAAGCATGGGGACGGTCTTTCAGATACCGTGGGCATATCTCGAATGTTCGCCGCCCGATTATGTCGATTTCCTGCGTGAGAAGGGATTTGCGGCGGCGGCAATGGCGCTTCGGCACGACACCGTCTCGGTGGACGACCCGAAGCTCGCGGAGGAAGAACGTCTCGCGGTTATCCTGGGCACCGAAGGCGAGGGCTTGCGCGAGGAAACGATCTCCGCCTGCGACTACACGATAAAAATACCGATGTATCACGGCGTTGATTCGCTCAACGTGGCGGCGGCTTCGGCGGTGGCGTTTTTCAGCCTTTCAAAAAAACACAACGCATAGTAACAGCGCGTTTCGGCAAAACCGAAGCGCGTTTTTTACACACAAAAAACGGTATTGCGCCTTTTCAAGCACAATACCGCACATAAAATATGGTGGGGGAAGATGGATTCGAACCATCGAAGTCAGTGACAACAGATTTACAGTCTGCCCCCTTTGGCCGCTCGGGAATTCCCCCATATTTATTTCAAAAGCTGGTGGACGGACTCGAACCCCCGACCTGCTGATTACAAATCAGCTGCTCTACCAACTGAGCTACACCAGCGTTCTCGGCGTCGCATCTACCGCCCGACGACTATATTATTATAGCACAAAAATGTGTGCCTGTCAAGACCTTTTCAAAAATTTTTTTGATTTGTATAAATGCACATAAATCGGCGAAAAATAAAGCGGTATCATATTTTCAAAATACAATACCGCAATATGGTGGGGGAAGATGGATTCGAACCATCGAAGTCAGTGACAACAGATTTACAGTCTGCCCCCTTTGGCCGCTCGGGAATTCCCCCATATTAAATTCAAAAGCTGGAGGACGGACTTGAACCCCCGACCTGCTGATTACAAATCAGCTGCTCTACCAACGGAGCTACACCAGCGTTCTCGGTGTCCGGTGTCATATCTACCGCCCGACGACTTATAAATTATATCACAAATAACAACCTGTGTCAAGAGGTTCGGAGAAAAAAATCATGATTTGTATAGATGCACAAGTCAATGCATATCATCGGCGCTCTATTATCCATTATGTACAAGGCGCAGAACGAAGCGACCCGTCCCGCGCCTTGTTTCCTCTCACATCTCTCGGCTGTTCACAGCCTACCGAGCTTCTCCGAGAACGCGCTTACTGTCTTGTGCCGGACTTGTAGGAATCGATCATCTTCTTGCTGATGGGGGCAGAACGCCGGGCGTAGCGCTCCCCCGTGCGGACGTAAGAAAAGTCCGTAGAAAGGCCTGTTTTCAGCTTGATTTCGAGCTTCATGCTGTTTCGGTTCATCGGCACGACGTCTATCCTGTCGATGATGGTGCGGGCAAGCTCGTCAACCTGCCCGCAGGTCATGTCGCCCTCGGGACAGTACATAGTGTTAAAATATTCTTCTATCTTTCTAAGCTCCCTGACGTAATCGACCTTTTCGGCAGCGTTCTTTTCAAGCTCAGCGATGTCCTCCTCCAGCTGAGAGATAAGCACGTTCGCTCCGTCGTTGCGCTTCTTGAACTCATCGCGGGTGATGATATCCTCGGTGTAAAGGTCAAGCAGCTTTTCACGCTTTGCCTTCTCCTTTTCGAGCTGCACCCGCATATCGTTTATCTGCTTCTGCGTGTTTTCCTCGGCAGCGGTCTCCTTGTATATCTTCAGGAAGTCGCTGACGTACTCCTCGATGTTTTCCGCAACAAGCTTGAAATGGTCGGAGAGCATAAGATACAGGTCTTTCTCCATTATCGAGAAGGACG
>JAILFF010000192.1 GCA_024697705.1 Ruminococcus sp. | reverse complement strand
TTCCAGCCCGCGACAGCCTTCTGCATTATAATGAGGTCGTCTACATCGACTTCGCCGTTTTGGTCGATGTCGCCGATCTGGTATCCGAGAGAAACGAACTTAAAGTCATTGTCGATAGCGTATTTTTCGGCGGCGGTGCCTATGTAGCCGCGTATCGTAAAGCCTTCTATCGGGGCATCGGAATCATAATCTTCATATCCGAAGGCTTTTTCGCCGATTATTGTAACGCTTGCGGGTATCGTAACGCTCTTAAGGCTTGTACAGTCTTCAAAAGCACATTCTTCAATGGCTTTTAAACTGCTCGGGAAAGTTACGCTTTCGAGTTCTGTGCATCTGCTGAAAGCGCTGTCGCAAATACTCTTAACGCCCTTCGGTACGATAACGGCGCCGCTTGCTGTACGTCCGTCAATAAGTATATTGTTTAACACAACGAGCGGGTCTTCTTCACGCCTTTCGTTTAACCATTTTGTAGCGCTGAAAGCGGCGGCTCCTATGCTTGTAACACTGTCCGGGACAGTAATGTTTTCGAGGTTTGAACACATACTGAAAGCACAGCTGCCCAATCTCGTGACGCCGTCGGGGATAGTTATGCTTGTAAGGCTTGCGCAGTTGTCAAAAGCAAAATCGTCTATGTTCCTGACACTGCTTGGGATATCAACGCTTTCAAGGCTTGTACACCAAAAGAAAGCAGCCTGTTCGATGCTTGTAACGCCGTCCGGAATAGCTATGCTTTTAAGACTTGTACACAATGAAAATGCCTTTTCGCCGATACTCGTAACGGTGTTCGGGATCGTCACGCTATCAAGTTCCATGCAGCCGCTGAAAGCCGATCCGACAATATTGGTAACGCCGTCTCCTATTATAACCTTTTTGATTTCGCCGACTTGTGAAAATCCCATCCAGCCGGTATCTTGTTGACGAAGCTCGGCTGCTTCTCCCATTTTTCCATTACCTCTGAATTCCAGCGTACCGTCGCTGTGAAATTCCCACAAGATCTCGCCGCAGACACCTCCCAAGCCTGAATTGTTGTCAGCCGATATGACGGGACCGTCATCTGCGCCTGCGGGCAGCGCACCCGCGCCCGAAAGTCCGATACACAGTGCAGTGAGCGCACTGACAAAACGTTTGTTCATCGGATCGTCCTCCTTATAAATTCAAGTATTTCGGAAATATTATATCACGCCTGCCCGAAAAAGTCGATCGTGAGCAAAAACGGCGGAGTATGTTCGGGCTCTTCGATTGATTTACCTTGTCGTCAGAAATTTGATAGCCCTCTCGATGGAATCCTTCGAGTTCCCCCAGTCGGCGTCTTTGCCCGTGTTGCGGTAGTCGTACATCTTGCAGTAGTGCGAGATATCCTTTTCGAGCTCGTCGAGATAAGTTTTGACGAGCTTAAGGGAAGTATCGCGGAACTCGTCGCGGTATCTCTTGTCGAGACCCGTTTCCGCCTGAGACATCAGTATCTTGTAATGCGGCAGGCAGAGGTGCTCCTGCGCGGCGTACAGCTGACGGAATTCCGATTCCCGCGCATAGAGGTCGAACATATTCGAGACCTGCCGCGACATTGCCCATTCTATCTTGTTGCAGACAAAGCAGTCGTTCACGATTTTGCCGACCTTTTCGGTCGTGCGCTTTGCCTTGCCGTCCTTGGTTTCGAGGAGCTTTTTCTCGGTGAATACGGTCTTTTGAAGCTCCTGCAAATGCGACTGGAGCATAAGCGCCAGGGAGAGGCGGTTCTTGCAGGCGCGCATCTGCTCGAAATGCTCCTTGCAGAAGCCCGCCTTGTTGGTCTCGATACGGACGTCGGGCTCCATCATTGCGGCGCCCATGATGTATTCCACGCTGTGCTGTTCGAGCTCGTCGCGCATGGTACACATCGGGCAGCCGCATTTTTTCTCAAAGACCTCGTTTATCGGTATGGTAAGTATGCTTTCTCTCATTGTCGGACCTCCCAAAAATACAAGATATAAAGATAAAAGATAAGAGATAAAAGATATTACGGTAAACATACGTAACATCGCCTTGGATTTTTTTAATATATCTCTTCTCTTTTATCCTCTTAATATACTATATAAAAATATTATAAGCCATTTTTGCCGATTTGTCAATCACGACCATATTATAAATTATTTGTGCTATGCACTTGATTTTGCTGTTTCACTGTGTTATAATATTATATAGTATGTGAATAAAAATGCTGCCGACCGGCGATGTTTCCGACAGCGGCGGCGCGAAAGGGAGGTCTCCCGAAAATGGAAAACTCAGCCGTTCTTACGGCAAAGGATCTTAAAGGCTTTAAAGCCGACAGCAGACTGAGCGGTACGGCATGGTATCTGCTGCTGTTTGCGGTGTCGTTTTTCGGTATGATGTTTGCGTTCGTACCGACTATAACGCTTAACAACGGGATATTTCTTTACTACGGCGATTTCAATTCGCAGCAGGAGATGTTCTATTTCCATGCCAACGAAATGGTTCGCAGCGGAAACTTCGGCTGGGACTGGGGCACCGATCTCGGGTCGAGCTTCATCGGCTCGTATTCGTTCTATCTGTTGGGCAGTCCGTTCTTCTGGCTGACGACGCTTTTCCCGATCGAAGATGTAAAGTATCTGCTGCCGTGGCTGCTTTCGCTGAAAACGGCTGTTGCCGCCGTGACCGCCTGTGCCTATATACGACGCTTCGTAAAGGGCTGGGAGGCTTGCTGTATCGGCGGACTTCTTTACGCCTTTTCGGGCTTTCAGGTCTATAACGTGTTCTTCAACCACTTCCACGACGTTACGGCGTTCTTTCCGATGCTGCTGCTCGCGTTTGAACAGCACACGCAGGACAAGCGCCGCGGAGTTTTCGCCATAAGCGTCGCGATATGCGCGTCGGTGAGCTACTTCTTCTTCGTCTGCGAGGTCGTCTTTGTGGTGATCTACTTCTTTATCCGCTGCATGGATAAAGAATTCTATATGGATGTGCCGACGTTCATAACGCTCGGGATAGAAGCCGTGATCGGCGTGGCTCTTTCGGGCGTGATACTCATGCCCGCGGTCTACGACGTGCTGAAAAATCCCCGCCTTAACGGCAGGCTTTATGGCAACGATATGCTTTTCTACGGCGAAAGCGTGCGTATCCCCCGAATAATACAGGCGTTTTTCATGATGTCGGATATGCCTGCCCGAGTTAATATTTTAAAGTCGGACAGTGCGCGGTGGGCTTCCATCGCGGGATATATGCCGCTTTTCGGCATGACGGGCGTTGTGGCTTATATCAGGGACAAGCACCGCTCGAAGAAAGCCGATTTTGCCGTGCGGCTCGTTATCGTCAGCGGCATAATGATGTGCATACCCTGGTTCAATTCGGCGTTTGTGGCGCTGAACAGCAGCTATTACGCGAGATGGTATTTCATGCCGATACTCATCATGGCTCTGATGACGGCGAAGCTCTTTGACGAGCAGACCGAAAAGCTTAAGCTCGGGTATATCTTCTCGACGGCGGTGGGCTGTTCGTTCCTGCTTATCGGACTTCTGCCCCGCATTATCGACGGCAAGGTCACTTTCGGGCAGAATTACCAGTACCCCATTCTTTACAAGTTACAGGTCATTGTGACAGTGGTGCTTGCCGCCGTTATGGGCATTATAATCTACCTGCTGCCGAGACAGAAACACTTCAAGAAGATCGTAGCGGGCGTTACGTCTGTCTGCTGCATACTGACGATGTTCGCGGGAGTGAATTTCGGTGCTGTGCAGGACGGCGGTCATGATGAATATATCGAGTACGCCATTAACGGCAGAAAAAATCTCGATATGGACAAGCTCGACAATATGGACGACGTAAACCATCTGCACCCCGATAATACGTTCTTCCGCATCGACACTTCTGAAAGCGTGGACAACTGGTGTCTTTTCTGGGGGCTTTCCTCCATGAGGAACTTCAACAGCGTTGTCGCCCCTTCGATAATGGATTTCTACACCTCGATAGGGCAGACCCGCGACGTTGCTTCGCGCATGGAGCCGAAGCTCTACGCGCTCAGGAGTATGCTTTCGGTGAGGTACTATTTCAAGCGCGTGGGCGACGAGCAGGACAGGCTCGACCCGCCCGAAACGGTGAACGATCTTGTGGGATTCCGGTACATCGACACGCAGAACGATTTCCACATCTTCGAGAATCAGTTCTGGATACCGATGGGCTACGCCTACGACACCTACACCACCAAGAGCGTTATCGACAAGACCGTCGAAGCCAAGCGCCCGAACGTCATGCTTGAAGCCGCAGTGCTTACCGACGAGCAGATAGAAGAATTCGGCAGCTTTATGACCGAATTCGACGAGAACACGAATCCCGACGATCTGCAATTCATCAGGGCGGCGAGCAAGAAGCGGCAGAACAGCTGTTATCGTTTCAGCTATGACACGAACGGCTTTGACGCGGCTATCGACCTTGACAAAGAGAGCCTTGTGTTCTTTTCGGTGCCGTATGCCGACGGCTGGACGGCTGAGGTAAACGGCGTTCCCGCCAAGATAGAAAAGGTCAATTTCGGTCTTATGGCGGTCGTTTGTCCCGCGGGAGACAACAGTATCCATTTCTCATACAAGACGGCGTGGCTGCGCGAGGGCAAGATAGCGTCCGCCGCGGGAGCGGGTCTGTTTGTGATCTATCTTGCGATTGCCCTTATGATCGACAATAAAAAGAGAAAGTCGGAAGCTAAGGCTTTGGCAGCGGAGAAAGCCGCAAGTTCCGCCGAAAACAGCAGCGAGAAAGTCGTTGATGACGGATTTGTCGTGGGGGAGATACTCAGCGGCAATGACGACGGCGATGACGGCTGTGATGATGAAGAACTCATCGAGATTTTCGACGACGAAGACGAATCGGACGAATCGGAGGAGGTATAACGAAATGTACAGCGAGGAAAAAACTCTTGACAGCGAGCTCAAATTCGACGGTAGGGTAGTTAAGCTCTACGTTGACAATGTGGAGCTTGCGGGCGGCGTAAAGACCGTTCGCGAGCTGATAAAGCACCCCGGCGGCGTGTGTATCCTTCCGATAGACGAAGAGGGTAACGTCTGCATGGTGAAGCAGTTCCGTTATCCCTTTATGAAAGCGCTTTACGAGCTGCCTGCGGGAAAGCTCGAATTCGGCGAGGACAGCCGCACCTGCGGTATCAGGGAGCTCAAAGAGGAAACGGGGGCTACGGCGGACAGCTTTGAGTATTTGGGCTGTATTTATCCGACGGTAGCTTATGATACGGAGATCATTTATATGTATGTAGCGAAGGGGCTGCATTTCGGTAGTCAGCATCTTGACGAAGGTGAGTTTTTGGACGTGATAAAGCTGCCTTATGATAAAGTGTTGCAAATGGCGCTTGACGGTGAGCTGCCCGACGCGAAAACGCAGGCGGCGATCCTCAAATACGAAGTGCTGAAAAACCGCTCAAACTAAAACCCGCGAAGCGGCGCCGTACCCGGCTGTCTTGTCTGTTACCGATAGGTTATTCTTTTTACCTTTACTTCTTTTTAGGGGGTCGTTAAATGCTTTACAAATTTCTTTCAACTTCACGCGCTATATTGCCCGTTCTTTTCTGCGCAACATTCATGATATCCTTCTTTTCGCTTAAATATCTCATGAAATTGCTGCCGCGCGATCAGGGGCGGGAATTGGCTGTAAACGGAGAACTCAGCAAGGGTAAGCCCCGCGGTGCAGGTATTATCATGATGACCGTGTTCGTTCTCTGCGCGGCTCTGCTCGTGCCGTTTAACGCCGAAATGGCGATAAATATGGTGCTTATCTACGCCGCAATGCTTACGGGCTTCTTCGATGACGCCGCCAAAAAGCCCTGGGGCGAACTCAAAAAGGGTCTGCTCGACCTCCTTATCACCGCAGGCGTTACCGCGAATTTCATGTATCACAATAAGACTGTTATAGTTATCTACGACGGCGAGTTTAATATGAATCCCGTGGTGTTCGCAATACTCTGCGCGATCCTTGTGTGGACAAGCATCAACGTGACCAACTGCTGCGACGGCGTGGACGGTGAGTGCGCCATGCTTACCATGAGCACAATTGTTCTGTTTATCATGCACGGTCTGCCCTCGAATGTCAAGCTCGTATCGGATATAATGCTTATGGTGCTGATGGCTTACCTGTGGTTCAACTGCTCGCCCAGCCAGATGCTTATGGGCGACGCGGGTTCGAGAGCGCTGGGCGTGTTCCTCGCCATAATCTCGCTGCAAAGCAAAGACCCGTTCCTGTTCATTGTCTTCGCTGTTATGATAATCATCGACGGCGGACTCGGACTGCTGAAGCTCTCGGTAAGACGTTTCCTTAAGGTCAAGAATTTTATGGAGAATATCCGCACGCCCATTCACGACCACTGGCGCAAAAAGCTCGGCTTGAGCGATACTCAGGTGGTGCTGCGGTTCACACTGCTCCAGACGGCGGTGGGTCTTGTGGTGCTTTATCTGCTGTGATGTAAAGATTTAAAAAAGAAAAAATAAGAGGATAAAAGATATGATCGGATTTTATAACTGGTCGGTAGTAATGACCTATATCGGACTGTTTTCTTCGGTATTCGGGATAACGATGATCTTTGAGGAGCATGACACGATAGCGTTCATCTGCCTGCTGGTATCGGGCGTGTGCGATATGTTCGACGGCAAGATAGCCCGCGCCATGAAGAACCGCACCCCCGATGAAAAGCTTTTCGGCATACAGATCGACTCGCTCTGCGATCTGGTGTGCTTCGGCGTTTTCCCCGCCGTGATCGGCTATCACTACGGCTTCAATCACGGACTGGGGCTTATCTCGGCGTACATGATCGTGCAGGGCGCGGTCATCAGACTGGGCTATTTCAACGTAACGGAGGAGGAGCGTCAGCGTATATGCGCCGAGCCCCGAAAGAAGTATCAGGGCTTGCCCGTTACGACGGTCGCGATGTTCCTGCCGCTTCTGTATCTCGGCAGACACGAGGTGCCCGAGGAGGCTTTTCCCTACGTTTTTCAGGGCGTAATGATAGTGATCTCGATACTTTTCATACTTAACGTAAACGTAAGAAAATTCTCGGTAAAGACTATCGTGCTGATGTTCATTATGGCGGCGCTGCTGCTTTTGGGCTACATAAAGGTAAGACACGGGTTCAAGTGATTGATTCAGGAGGTCATGTGATATGTCGGAACCTAAGAAGATAATACTTGTTGACAGAAAAGGCAGGACTACCGAAGTGGAGGACAGCTCGCAGGAGCTTTTGCAGAAAATGTATTCCTCGGCGGCGGGAAGGTTTGCCATGAAAGCCGCGACCGCGCCGATAGTCAGCAAGATAGGCGGCGCTCTGCTTGAAACAAAGCTTTCGGCGCAGTTCATCGACCGCTTCGCCGACAAGAACGGCATCGACCTTTTCGACTACGAGACCCGCGAGTACACCTCGTTCAACGACTTTTTCACGCGCCGCATAAAGAAGGGCAGGCGCGTCATCGACCGTTCGGAGAACACGCTTGTCTGTCCTTCCGACGGAAAAGTTACGGCTTACGAGATCGCGAAGACCGATATGTTCATCATCAAGAACAGCGTTTACACGGTGGCTTCGCTGCTGCGGGACAAGAAGCTTGCGGACAGGTATTCGGGCGGCACGGCGGTAGTTATCCGTCTGACTCCCGACGATTATCACCGTTATATATACCCGTGCAGCGGCGTCAAGAGCCATGACCGAGTGATAAGCGGCACACTGAACACTGTCCGTCCGATAATGAACGAGTTCGCGTCCGTTTTCAAGGAGAACACGCGGCATTACTGCCTGATCCGTTCGGAGCGGTTCGGGGACGTTTTGCAGATGGAGGTCGGCGCTATGATGGTCGGACGGATCACCAATCACGAGACGGGTATCGCGCCGATAGAGAAGGGCGAAGAGAAGGGTATGTTCGAGTTCGGCGGTTCGACGATAGTTCTGCTGATCGAGCCGAATAAAGCCGCGGTTTGCAAAGATATCATCGAGACCACCAAGAGGGGCTGCGAATTGAAGCTCAGACAGGGCGATGTAATAGCTGAAAGCACAATATAGATAAAATATAAGAGATAAAAGATAAAAGATATATTTTAATCTCCGTGTTTGAAATATTAAACTAATATTTCACTGTTGCGTATTATATCTTTTATCTATTATCTTTAATCTTTTATCT
>JAILFF010000168.1 GCA_024697705.1 Ruminococcus sp. | reverse complement strand
TATTTTCCAGCCCGCTACTATCTTCTGCATGAGTAGCAGATCGTCAACATCGAGAGTTCCGTTTCTGTCAAGATCGAAGAGGGTTCTCGCTATTTTGACTTTCCAGCCTGCGACGCACTTTTGCATAATGATAAGATCATTAACGTCAACAGTGCCGCCTCCGTCAAAATCGCAGGGGTCCTGTTCCTTAAGCGCTACGAAATCAAAGCCGTTATTCTTGGCGTAGGTCTCGGCTAAAGTTCCCTCGTAACCATATACGGTAAAGCCGGGGACTTTTTTCGAGTTTATGTATTCCTCGGATTTGTTGGCAAGGTCGTAATAAGAGATATCGTAGCCGAAAGCGCCGTTCGCTATACTGTAAGCGGAGGCGGGCAGCGTTATGCTTTTGAGATTCGGGCACATGGCGAAGGCGTCGGTGCTGACAGATACAGGTACATCGGGCAGCGTTACGCTTTTCAGGTTTTTACAGCCCTTAAAAGAACTTGTTTCGATATTTCTTATTGAATCGGGAAATACGACCGTTTCAAGGCTGCTTAAGTTACAGAATGCGGACTGCGTGATGGTTTTTAAGCCTTTAGAGGATTCTATGGTTTTGAGGCTGTCGCATTTATAGAAGCCATAATCGCCTATCAGCTCACAGCTTTCGGGCAGCTTTACCTTCGTGATGTTTTTTCTGTTGAGGAACGCCGTACCGCCTATCATTCTTACGCCGTCGGGAACGGCTACCACGCCAGAAAGATCGGCAGCTCTTATAAGGATACCGTTCACTGCGAAGAAGTCCTTGCCCTTCAGATTGTCTTCAAGCCATTTTGAGCCTTCAAACGCCCATGCGCCTATCCATGTGACGCTCTCGGGAATGTTGATCTCTTCAAGGGAGGAACAATTTTCAAATACGTGCTACATGATCGTTTTCAGCGTGCTCGGAAGAGTGACTTTTTTTAGAGCGGTACAGTTACTGCACATCATGTCTATTTGCGCTATACCCTCGGGGATCACCAGCGATTCCAAGGATTTGCGGTCGGAGAATACCGCGTTGCCCGTGCCGCGGAGGTAGGCGGGCATTACTATGCTCTGAAGTCCCGATTCGGAAAATGCGTACGGACCGATGTAGTCAACGCTCTGAGGCAGAATAACGTTTTTCAGATTTGTACATTTTTCAAACGCGCTGCCGCCGACAGATGTTACCCATTCTTCGATAATGACATTTTGATCCGTTCGTCGCCTATCCATACGGAACGGTCATAGAAGAAGTCGTTCATTTCTCCCGTGCCGCTGATGGTAAGCGTGCCGTCGGCGTCGAGGAGCCATGTTACATTTTTGCCGTCATTTTCATCAGTTTTACCGCAGCAGCCTTCAAATGCGGCGTTCTCGGCACTTGCCACTACCAAATTATCGGCGGAAAAAGCGCCTTCGGAAACGGGAGCCGCCGCTCCGAGAACCATAACAAGTGCGCAGATCACCGCAGATATCCTGATTTTTTTCATATTAAAACTTCCTTTCGGTTTTGTATTTCACACATTTGTATTATATCAAATATATCAGATCTTCCAGCCTGCCGCAAGCTTTTGCATCAGCACGAGGTCGTCAACATCGCTATCTCCGTCGCCGTCTATATCGGCGTTGATCTCATTTACGGAGACCTTCCAGCCCGCGACAAGCTTTTGCATAAGCACGAGATCGTCAACGTCAATGTTTCCGTCATCGTTCAGATCGCCGCGCTTTATATCGCCGTCGAGAGCTATGAATTTGATATTGTTCTCACGGGCGTAGGTCTCGGCGGCGCTGTCCTTGCAGCCCTTTATCGTGAAGCCTTCCTTTACGGCGTTGCCCGAGCCGTTATAGAAATATCCTATCGACTGATAGCCTATATCCGTCACGCCCTTGGGTATTGTTATGCTTGTAAGTCCCGTGCCGAAGAAAGCATAATCGCCTATGTTCGTTACGCTTTCGGGGATATTTATGCTTTTCAGTGCCTCGCAGGCATGGAAAGCGGCTTTACCTATGCTCGTTACGCCGTTCGGGATAGTTATGTTCTTAAGCTCGTAGCAGTAGCGGAAGGTGGCTTCGCCGATGGACTTCATGCCCGTCGGCAGCGTTACGTCGGTGAGCTTCGTGCAGCCGTCGAAGGCGCATTTTGCCGTGTTCGTCACTTGACCCGCGATAACGATCTTCTTTATCCGCGTATCATTGTGCCACGGGGACAGATCGCCCGTAAAGGCAACCATGTTGCTGCTCTTGGAATACGGACCGTATATGGTGAGCAGACCCTTGTCGTCGAGCAGCCACGAAAGACTCGTCAGAAGGCTGCCGTTCGCGACGACCGTTCTGCCCAAGTTAACATCTATGAACTTAAAGCCGTTGTCCTTTGCGTAGGTATGCGCTGTGGTGTCTGTTACGCCCGTTATCGTGAACGTTTCGTCCTTGGTGTAGGTAGTGCCGCCCTTGTAGTAATAGCCGAAGGCGTGCTCGCCTATGCTTTTCACGCTCGACGGTATCGTCACACTGTGGAGCGCCGCGTTGTTCCAAAACGCACTATTGCCGACAGAGGTCACGGTATCGGGTATCGTCAGGCTCGTCACGTTCTTGCAGCCCGCAAACGCGCTCTCGGGTATTTTCGTCACGCCGCTCGGTATATTAATGCTTGTTATAGCCTCGCAGCCCCCGAAGGTATCCTTGCCGATCGTCGTAAGGCTGCTCGGGAGTGCAGGGATTTTGAGCGCATTACATTCGCGGAGTGCGTGATCCCCGATATACGTAACGCCGTTCGGGATATTCATAGTCTCAAGCTTGCAGCAATTGTAGAATGCATACGCGCCGATGCTTGTCACGGTGCTCGGCAGGGTAACGCTTTTGAGCGAGGAGCAGTAATAGAACGTGCTATATTTGATCTCCGTAACGCCGTTCGGAACGGTAAGGCTTTCGAGACTGCTGCAATTGTCGAAAGCGCCGATGCCGAGTGAATTGAGCTGCGTCGGCATATTTACGGTCTTTAAGCCCTTGCAGCGCTCGAAAGCATAACTGCCTATACTGCGCACTGTGGAGGGTATAGTGATGCTCGTGACGTTCTTGCAGTCCTGGAAGGCAAATTCGCCTATGCTCATGACCTCTGCCTTGATATATATGGACTTTATCTGATCCGCATATTTGTACCACGGGGCGGATTTGTCCTTGAAATCGCTCATCGACGACTTTCCGCTTATGGCGAGCGTACCATCATCTTCAAGCTTCCATTCGAGCAGAAGTCCGCAAGAGCCTTTTTTCTCGTCGGAATCGGCGTTCGCGGTCAAAGCCGTATCAAGAGCCGAAACGTCCCCCGTCAGCGGTGCTCCCGCTCCGAGAATGAGTGCCGAAGCGCAAAGCGCCGCCGCAATTTTACGAATATCCATAGTTACCTTCCTTTCCTGAATATAAATAGCAAAAATGCAAATACATTAATTATTTTAACACTTTCTTATGTACCTATAAAGAATAATTTATTAACTAAGAATAAATTAGAAGGCAAAAGGCAAAAAAAGATCGGACACAGCAAAGTGCCCGACCAAAAAGGGGTGATTGAAAGCAAAAGACAATTACAGTCCTTTGCTTTGGAAGATGGCTTAAGCTTACTTGATAGCTTCCTTGACCTTGGCAGCCTTGCCGACTCTGCTGCGCAGATAGTACAGCTTTGCGCGGCGAACCTTACCGGGTCTTACGATCTCTACCTTCTCAACAGCGGGAGAATGTACGGGGAATACTCTTTCGATGCCGCAGCCGTGAGCGATACGTCTTACGGTGAAGGTCTCGCTGATGCCGCCGTGCTTCTTAGCGATGATGGTTCCCTCGAAGATCTGGATACGGCTGGGCTTGTCGCCCTCCTTGATCCTTACGTGTACCTTAACGATATCACCGACGTTAAGTACGGGAAGCTCCTTTTTCATGCTGTCCTGAGCAATAAGTTTTAATGCGTCCATTTTTACAACCTCCTGTTTTTCTGACATTCATACACTCTTTGCACAAAATAAATAACGTGATAAACGAGATTTATTTTGTGCCGGCGGCTTAATCCAAAACCGCAGAGCCAGAGGACTGCCCGCTTAAATGTCTTGCCGCGTGCCGACTGCCCGCGACCGGCATCTACTCTCATCGGGGCTTTCCCGACGGATACTCAAATGCTTATATATTATACCATAAAAAGCAAGTATTTTCAATAGTGAGTTATATAAATTCTTCCCCGTCAAAGCAGAGGATCTTTGTACGCTTTGTATAATTATCGACGATATTTACGCCCGAAAAGCTCTCGAAAGCGTCCATAACGGTACCGGTATTTAAGTTGAGCTCAACGCCCGCGGGAAGTCTCATGCGGAAAAACAGACCGTTCTCCCGTTCCTCGGCGCATAAAACGTCGATATGCGGCTTGATGTCCACCTGCTTGACGCCGGGCTTCTTGCCTTTTTTTGCTTTCGTCCGCTTTTCGATGTTTATTTCCTCCTGCGCCATGAATTCCTGCCATTTGGCGAGCGCTTCCGCGGCGGGGACATCGGGCGCTATCTCGACCTCGTATTCGGCGGCGGCTATGTCGGTGTGCTTCCTGACGGGGAGCGCTGCTTTGACGAAATAAAGTCCCTCGGGCATGGAAGAATTGAGCATTTTGAGCAGCGTATCAAACGGAATGTCCTCCGTTAGCGAGATGTCCATGCTTTCGGTGCGGCTGTCGGTGCCGAGCGGCAGAGCAAGCGGGAACATCAGGTACATATGCGGGTTGAACCCCTGCGTGTACCAGATCGGCACGCGGGCGCGTTTTATCGCCCTCTGCATGGTGCGCATGAGGTCAAGGTGCGAGATATACCGCGCCCGTCCCTCCTTTGCGAAGGTCAGTCGGCGTTCCCAGCGCTCGATGATAAGGCTTTGATTTTTCGGCGTAAGCATAAGAAACACTTCCTAAAATAGTGAAAAGTGAATAGTGAATAGTGTATAGTTAAGAAGCGCCTGCGGCGCGAATTATGCGGAGGCTTCTCCCCCAAAAAATTCGCTGCTCAAATATGATCTGTAAAACTCTGAGCTTGCCAGAACGAAGTTCGTGCAAGCGTCCGCAATATCGTCCGCGAAGCGGACACCTTAACTATCAACTATTCACTGTTAACTATTAACTTTCCCGCAGTAGGTGCCGCCGTAGCTTTGTTTTATGCCGCAGCCCGAGCAGCCCTCGCGGCAGTTGCGGGTGGTCTCGGCGGCGTGAGCTTTTTTGTTCTCGCGGATAAGGAATTCGCGGGAAACGAGGTAGTCAAGGTGCGACCAGGGCATGACTTCGTCGTATTCGCGGCGGCGGTTGGCGTAGAATTCGCGGGAAACGCCGCACTCCTCAAAGGCTTCGTCCCACAGCTCGGGGCGGAAATGCTCGTCCCAGCTGTCGAGCGTACACCCTTTTTTCCACGCGGTGTAAATAACGTCGCAGATTCGGCGGTCGCCCCGCGCCAGTACCGCTTCGAGCTTCGAGATCTTCTGCTCGTGGTAGCTGAAGCGTATCTTCTTTGAATGTATCGCGTCCATTATGAGCTTCTGACGGCGGTCGATCTCTTCGGGCAATGCCTGCGGCTCGAACTCGAATGGCGTGAAGGGCTTCGGCACGAATGTTGCGGTCGAAAGCGACACCTGTATCGTGCTTGCCCGCTGTTCCTTCGGTATGCCGAAATAGAGATCGACGATCTTCTGCGCAAGCTCCGCGATGCCGACAACGTCCTCGTCGCGCTCCTCGGGCAGACCCAGCATGAAGTACAGCTTTACCGTGCCGTAGCCCGCCTCGAACGCCATGCGGCAGGTGTTCATTATCTCGTCTTCGGTGACGTTCTTGTTGATAACGTCGCGAAGCCGCTGAGTACCTGCTTCGGGCGCAAAGGTAAGTCCGCTTTTTCGGACGCTTGCGATCTTTTCGAGCAGCTCGTCGCTGAAATTGTCGATTCGCAGGCTCGGCAGAGAAAGATTTATGTTCTCGCTGTCGGTGTAGTCGGCGAGGGTATCGAGCAGCTTTTCGATCTGCGGATGGTCGCTCGTCGAAAGCGAGGAAAGCGACACCTGCTCGTAGCCCGTCTGCTCGCAGAGACAGCGCGTCTGCTTCGCTATCGTGTCGATGTTCTTTTCCCTGAACGGGCGGTAGATGAACCCCGCCTGACAGAACCTGCACCCGCGTATGCAGCCGCGAAGAACCTCAACGACGGCGCGGTCGTGAACTATCGAGGTAAAAGGCACCACAAAGCTCTCGGGATAGTAGACGCTGTCAAAGTCCTTTATCACGCGCTTTTTCACGCGGGCGGGCGCTTCGGGAACGTTCGGCTTTATTTCGCGCACCGTTCCGTCGTCGTTATAGCTGATGTCATAGAACGCGGGAACATATATGCCCTCGATCTTCGCCGCCTCGCGCAGAAATTCTTCCTTTGTGGGGTTTTGCGGCTTCATGCGCTCGAAAAGCTCAAGGAGCTCGATGTTTACCTCCTCGCCCTCGCCGATGATGAACAGATCGAAGAAATCGGCAACGGGCTCGGGATTGCAGACGCAGGGACCTCCGCCGACGACAAGCGGCGTAAGCGCCTTTCTGTCGCGTGCGAACACCGGCAGCCCCGCAAGGTCGAGCATTTCGAGAACGTTTGTATAGCTAAGCTCGTATTGAAGCGTAAAGCCGATGAAGTCGAAATCCCGCACGGGGTCAAGGCTTTCGAGTGCGTAAAGAGGTATGCCGTTTTCGCGCATTTGCTGCTCGAAGTCCTTTTCGGGCATGAACGCACGTTCGCACCACCAGTTTTCGCGGGAGTTTTTCAAGCCGTAGAGTATCTTCATTCCGAGGTGGCTCATGCCGACGTCGTAGACATCGGGGAAGCAGAACGCGAAGCGCACGTCCACCTTATCCCTGTCCTTGACGACGCTGCCGAGCTCGCCGCCGATGTAGCGGGCGGGCTTCTGTGTTTTCAGCAGCAGGCGTTCTATCTTCTGTTGAATCTCTTTCATGGGGGAGTGTCACCTTTCGTGCCGGGGCGTATTTTTATGCTTGCTTTTTCAACTGTTCAAGTTCAGCATTAAGTGCTTCGATCTCTCTCTTCAGCTGCTCGTTTTCGATCTTTAAACGCTCGGATTCTCTTGAAAGCCGCTCGATGATCTCTGCCGCATTATGAATCTTCATTTTTCTCACTTCTTTTCTTCGCAAAATAAGGCTTAGTCAATACTGCCAAAAGACATTCTTACATCTTTTGAGTTGCGTATATTGTAGGGGCGCACCTATGTGTGCGCCCGTTTTTGGACAATGCGACGTTTGCGGGCGCACACGCAGGTGCGCCCCTACATGAAATCGGATTTACATAACGTGCTGCGGGACACGGCGGGAGTAAGCCCCCACCCTACATTTATTCGTTACATATAGGAATAGCAAGTGCTCAATTACTTGGCTTCTTCGATGATACCGTCGCTGTCAACGTTTATCCAGCCGAGCAGCTGACGGCTGCCGTCGATAAATAACGCAAACTGCCACGAGGACTCGGGAATCGTCGTGCCGAGAAGTCTTACCGATACGCTCTTTTTAATGGTGCCGGAGGTCTCGGCGCCGTCCCAGGGACCGTTCTTGATCTGGATACCTTCTTTTAATGTCACATAGTAGCCGCTGTTGTCCGCCGACGGAGTGTTCGAGGTATAATTGTCGTAATATCTGTCGGGCATTGTAAGGAACGAGGTGTCGATGAGCTGATCTTGCTTTTCGGTAAGCTCAAACTCCTCGCACCAGCCCCAAGTGCCGTTGTAGTTGCAGAATACCCAGCAGTAGTCATAGCTCTTTTCTCTCGGCGAGGGGTCGTTGGTAACTTTGTACTTCGTATAGACCTCGACAGGAGCGCCGTAGGGTATCGGGTAGGAAGATGAAAGCGCATACGACGTCGAGGGACCTTCGTGAAGCATAACGCCCAGTCCGAAACGGCTGTTTGAATACGCGGTGAGGGGATAGCACATCTCCTTTTCCTCAACGTACATATAATCCGAGTAGTCGATATAATCGGGCAGCTTCACCTGATATATCGGCATTACCGCCATGCTCGCTACCTTCGGAGAGCCTTTCTCCTTTATATCGGGAGCTGCGTCCCAGGGCATTCTGTCGCTTTCGGCGGCAGTGGTGGTCGCCGCAGTTGTCGTGGTGGTGGTAGCGGTAGCGTCGCCAAAATCGAAAGCGGCGGCAGAATCGCTTATCACCTCGTCGGGATTCGGTATCGTTGCCAGCGTAGTCGTTGCCGAACCGTCGTCCACCAGGAGCGGCACGGTCTCAAGGGCGCCGTTCTGCTCGGGGGCTGTGGTAGTTTCTGTCGTGGTTTCCGCAGGGTTTGAATCGGGGAAAGCGGTCTCGTTTTTGCCGACCGTGCTGCCGCAGGCGGTCAGTACAAGCATAAGCGCACAGCAAAGAGAAAGCGCCGCCCTCGTATTTGCTCTGATTATCTTTTTCATAATGGATTCTCCTTCCGAAATGGATCGCTTAAGGCTGCGCAACAGCCGCACGAGCTCCAATTCTGTATTATTTCCTTACATCATTATTACATTATAACACAAAACTCTTTTCTTGTAAAGACATGATACGGCAATATAAAAAAATTTTTGCGAATTCAAAAAAACGGTTGAAATTTGTGAAAGAATGTGATATAATAAGTATGTCTTTGATTAGGAACTCCAGCGAAAGGAAGGATTTGGCAAAAATGAGCAAAACAAAGCAGAGAAAGTCCACGGCAGGAAAGAGTATAGCGGTGTTCTTTATCGTTTTCATCATTCTTGAAGGACTTATCATATTCGGTCTTAAAACTGTTTTCAAGACGGAGGATTCCGTGCCGACCCTCGGCAATTACGGCTTTTTCCTCATGGACAGTGACAACATGAGCCCTTCGGTACCGAGAAATACGCTTGTTATCGCGGTGATCGGAACTCCGGGCGCCGATAAGATCAGCAACGCGGTGCTTTGCAGAAATGTCGGCGACGAGGGAACGACAGTCGCATGGTTAAACGAGATAGGCTCCAAGGGCGATAAGGTGAACGGCGTTGTTTATACCGTTCTTCAGGACAATGTTACCGGCGCGGACAGCGAGGGCGGCGTCCGTTACTACGATGTCGAAAGCTCTGATGTTATCGGCGTCGCTACCAGCCATTATATTACTGCGGGAAGAATTATTTCGTTTGTTATCACTCCGTTCGGCATCGCGATCTGCCTTGCGGTTCCGCTTGTAATGCTTGTTCTGCTTGAGCTGATCGTAGCTATTACCAACCGCTCCGACGACGACAGCTACGAGCCCGAGGATTACGGCAGAGAAGAAAGATTCGATAATTACCGTCAGCCCCGCGGCGGACAGCAGGACGGCAACATGGCGCTCGACGATTTCCTCTACGGCGGAAACGGCGACGACGGCTACGGCAATATGAAGCCCAACGCCGATTACGCGGAGGAATTTGACGCGGGAAGAGGCGAACGTTTCCACGGCGGAAATCAGCAGCAGCCCCGTTCGGGCAGCAGACCCGATTTCAATTTCGGCACAAACAACAACGGTCCGCGTCCCGAATTCAATAACTTTGAGGACGAAGGCTTTGATGATTACGATGATGATTTCCCCGGCGAACCGACAGTAAACGGCGGCGAGCCCGATTTCGGTCATAATAACTTCGGCAGGGGAGAGAGCGCGGCAGAAGAACAGCCGTTCCTCGATAATTTCGACAATGAAGAAGCACCCGCCGACGATTTCGAGGAGGACGATTTCTTCGAGATGCCCGCAGCAGAGCCTGTCCCCGAAAGAGCCGAGAAAGAATATTATGACAGAGCTGCAAAGGCGATCGAAGACGATGATTACCGTCCCGAGCCCGAGCCGCAGCCTCAGCCTCAGCCGATACAGCTTGAAAAGCCCAAAGCTCCCGCTCCCGCGCCTGTACCCGCTCCCGCACCTGTTCAGACCGAGCAGCAGCCTGCACCCGTACCGAGACGCAGACCCTCGCAGCCGCAGCAGGGCGCACCCGCTCCGAGAAGAAGAGCTTCGGGCGCTGCTCCCTCCCGTCAGGGCGCTTCTCAGGGACAGCGCAGACGTCCCGCACAGCATAGACCCGCACAGCGCAGGACTCCGCATAAGGACGCAAACGCCGCTCTTGCCGATCTCATGAAGAAGATGAACGACGAGCAGCAGAGACTCGGCGACAAGAAGCAGCAGTAAGCAAAAAGATCAAGGCACGCTCCGTGAAAGGGCGTGCCTTTTTGATTCGTTATGGAAAAAATCAAGGGCGGAACCGATCCGCCCTTAGTTTGGTTTATGACATCTGCTGCATTTCCTGTGCCTGCTGTTCGATCATCTTTTTGACTTCCTCGGGAGAGGGCAGCCCCTTGTCGGAGCTTTCGTTTGCCTGCGCTTGCAGATCGTTTGCCATCGCTTTCATTATTTCAAGCGCCGTATCGTAGCAGCTCTGCATCTTTTCCCGGCTTTCACTCAGGGTCTTGATCGGCGCACGCATACGGATATAAACATCGTTCGGCATGGCGGCGCAGTTCAGTTCTTCCGCAAGGAAGCCGAAATCGAGGTGCAAGCCTTGTTCGTCGATATAGCGGTTTCCTTCGATCTCATTCGGCAGGTCTGTCGTGAACAGCTCATTCAGATCGGGGTCGAGAGCGCTGTCGGTTACGACCATTATTATTTGTCCCTGCTGCAAGTTTGCGTAGAATTTCTGACTGTTTATCGTGTAAAACTGATCGTACTTATCGGGATTAAGCGCACAGCTTATGACAGTGACCTTTATCTTGCCGTCGCCGTTTAAGTCCGGCGTGTATTTCTCGATGCGCCGCGCCAGAAGCTCGCAGGACTGATTTGCTTGCAGCTGATTGTCGCAGATCATAAGCAGTTCAAGGTCAGGATTGACCCTCGTCACCGTATCGTAGGTGATGAATCCCACCACAAACAGAACGAAAGCTCCTATGATTATCCACAATTTGTCGTGATACCAGATGTTTTCGAGCTTTTTCAGCCCGTGAAGTTCTTCATGGACCTCATGCACTTCCTCGATCGTTTCGTCCTCGTCGGCTATGCCCTGCTTCATTTTTATCAGTTCGAGCCGCTCCTGCGCAATACGGCGCTCGCGGGCTTTTTCCGCGTCGCGGGCGCGGCGCTTGGCTTCCTCCTCGCGCTTTTGCAGCTCTTCTTCGGACTCCTCGCGTTTTCGGCGCTCCTCTTCGGCGAGCTTTTTTTCATATTCATAGTCGTCCTCGGGAACGAGCTGTCCTTTTTCGTCCCCTGTCTCTATGCCCTTAGCCATTGATACCTATTCCCCTTATTTTTTGCTGTTAAAAAAGAATACCCCCGCGGCGGATATAAGCCTTTCAGCCGCGGAAGTAAATATCTGTCAGTTCGATTTTTCGATCATTGCGGACTTGTCCCTTGCAAGCTCGAACTCTATGTCGAAGTAGTCGCCGCCGTCGAATTTGCCCTCGTTTTTCTTGTCGAGTATCGGGCGGTAGACCTTGCAGGTTATCTTTTCGCCCGCAAGATGTCCGTCAAGCACGTTGATGACGTTCTGCTGCGTCGAGACCTCGATCCCCGCAATCTCGGTGATGATATCGCCGACTTTCAGTCCGCTGTTAGCCACGTCACAATCCTGATCTATCTCGCGGATATACAGCCCCGGAACGATGCCGTACATCTTAGCCGTTTCCTCGCTGATCGCCGAATAGACAATGCCTATCCTGCCCCTGTCGAGAATGTAGCCGCTGGCGATAAGCTCTTCGATTATGGGTTTAGCGGAATTTATCGTTATCGAAAATCCGATGTTGTCGTAGCTCGTGGAAACAAGCTTCGAGGAGGTGATGCCTATCACCTGTCCCCACATATTGAACAGCGGTCCGCCCGAATTGCCGGGGTTTATCGCCGCGTCGATCTGTATACATTCCATTGTGCGGGTGGCGTTTTCGGCGTGAATCTGCCGTTTCAGCCCCGAGACGATGCCTTTTGTGACGCTGTTTTCAAAGCCCGCGGGCGAGCCTATCGCCACTACCTCGTCGCCGAGTTCACAGGCGTCCGAGTCGGCAAACTGCGCGGGGGTAAGTCCCGTGGTGCTGATCTTAAGCACGGCAATGTCCGAGGAATCGTCCCTGCCGACCACCTTTGCGGCAAATTCCGCCTTGTCATACAGCATGACCGTCACGCCGAGGTCCGCGTCGTTGATAACGTGTGCGTTGGTGACGATATAGCCGTCCTCCGACATGATGATGCCGCTGCCCTGACTCGCGGCGTTGATAGAGTCCGAGGTGAACGCCTTGATCTGCACTACCGAGGGCAAGACGGCTTTTGCAAGCCCTGCGGAGGTATAGCTGCCGTCGGATTCGACATACTTGCCTTCAAGCTCGGGCGTTTCCGCGATCGGCAGCGTAAAACTAATATGCTCCGTCGGGAGAAGGCTCTTGAAAAAACCCTTGCCGTGAGCCAGCAGAAAAGTATAGCCCAAAATACAAATTATAAGCAGTAGAAGCAGTGTACACCACAGCGCACGCCTGCCGAAATTTCCCGACGGCTTGACTGAAAGCACCTCGTTCCAGAAAGCGTCCTCGTCCTCCTCGGGAGGGGGAACGTTTATGTAGACCATTTTGTTCGAGCGGTCGGGAGGGAGCTTTATGCCTGTCTTTTCTGTGTCGTGAGAGCTTTCCGATATTACCGGGACGACGTTTTCCGCGTCGGGAGCGGCTGCTTCGGTAACTGCTCCGAGTTCCGTTTGAGGTTCTCCCGCGCGATGCAAAGCTTCCTCTGCTTCTGCGGGAGCGGCGTTTTCTTCCGCGGGGGATTCCGTACCGTTATCTGCGGAAGCTTCCTCTGCCGCTTCGGAGCGTTCCTCTTCCGTAAGAGGTATATTATCTTTGATCTCTTCCATTTTCACCCATTCCCGAAAATGTCCGTAAAACCGTCATTCCGTCAGTCCTCGATGTCCTTGTTCGGCAGCGAGAACATAAATTCGGTATATTCGCCGAGTACCGAGCGCACCTGAATTTTTCCGCCGTGCAGCTTGATTATCGACTTGACTATGTTAAGTCCCAGACCAACGCCGTTTGCGTCGATGCTGCGTGATTTGTCTGTTTTGTAGAAACGGTCGAACACCAGCGAAAGCTCTTCCTGCGAAAGACCCTCGCCGCTGTTGCGTATGTAGATTACCGTGAGGTAGCCGACCTCTTCAAAACGAAAGCTGATGTATCCGCCCACATCGACGAACTTGATCGCGTTTTCAAGCAGATTGTAGACCACCTGATGCACCAGATCGGCGTCAGCCCACAGGTTGTAGCGCTTTTCGGTATCGAGACCCTGCACCTCGACCTTCTTTTCTTCAAGGCGCTTTTCAAACGTGACAAGCGTATCGACGATCGGGTCGAGCACCGAGAACGACGAAAAATTCGGCTTGAGCTCGCCCGATTCGATCTTTGCGAGATTGAGCATCGAGCGAACAAGTCGCGTCAAGCGGTGTACCTCCGAAGAGATGATCTTTAGGTAGTGCTTCTGTTCCTCGGACGGTATGGTATTGTCGAGCAGACCGTCCACAAAGCCTCCTATCGAGGTCATGGGCGTTCTCAGCTCATGGCTGACGTTCGCGATAAAGCTGTTTCTCATGGTGTCGTAGGTTTTCAGAGAGGCAGCCATTTCGTTGAAAGCAGCCGCAAGGTCGTTGTATTCGCTCTCGTCAAATTCGGGCAGCTGAATGTCAAAATCGCCGCGTCCGATCTTCTTGGCAGCGTTTGACATCTCCTTGATAGGCGCCGTGATCTTGATCGTGGTGAGGTAGATTATCACCATCGAGATGATAAGCACTATCACCGACGAAAGCGCAAAGATCTCCATGATATCGCGGGTATAATTGTTTTCCATCAAGGCAGCGGGCAGCCCGACGACATAATATTCGGGTCCGTTGCCCTTGAATCCTATGCCTACGGTCATGACCGTGGACGGAAGCTCGCCGCCGAAGTCGGTGTAGATACATTTCGGCTCGTTTGTTAGCTGACCGAGATAATCCTCGCCGAACTGAAGGTTCTTTAGCGGCGCGTATTCCTCGTTAAGCTCGGAGGAAAGCACTACTTTGCCGTCGCTGCCGACGATAAGCAGATTGGAGCCTCCGTTTTTTGAATACTCATTGATCTTTATCTGTCCTACGGTCTTCCAGTTGGAGGGCATCTCCTTCATCGTACCCGAAAGGCTGTAAGAAACGTTCATCACGTTTTTTTCGAGCGTCTGAGTCTTTTCGCTGCTGAAGTAGTTTGAAGAAATAAGCAGTAATACTGCGCCCAAGCATATAAAGCTTATCAGTATTACTGCCGTACAGATCAAAAAGTATTTATAGAAAAGGCTTTTGCGGTCAATCATTATTCTCGGTCACTTCAAACTTATATCCGACGCCCCAGACAGTTTTGAGCGACCACTGATCGGAAACGCCCTCAAGCTTTTCGCGAAGCCTTTTTACGTGTACGTCGATCGTCCTGGAGTCGCCGTAGTATTCAAAGCCCCATACTTCGTCGAGGAGCTGATCTCTTGTGTACACGCGGTTCGGATTTGAAGCAAGGTGGAAAAGCAGTTCCAGCTCCTTCGGGGGAGTATCGAGAACCTGTCCGTTGACCTTAAGCTCATAGCGGGTCATATTAACGGAAAGCTTGTCGTACTTGACCTCCTTGACCTCCGCCTCGTTGGAGGACTGTCCCACTCTGCGGTATACCGCCTTGATACGGGCGATAACTTCCTTGGTGTCGAACGGCTTAACGACATAATCATCTGCGCCCAGTTCGAGACCCAGAACTTTATCGAAGGTCTCCTGCTTGGCGGTTATCATGATTATCGGAACGTTGGAATTTTTCCTGATCTCGCGGCAGACCTGCCAGCCGTCGATACCGGGCAGCATGATGTCGAGAAGAATAATGTCGGGCTTGAGTGCTCTGAATTTTACCACAGCCTCATCGCCGTCATGAGCGAGGATAACGCCGTAGCCCTCCTTTTCGAGGTAAAGCCTCAGCAGCTCGCAGATATTCTTATCATCATCTACCACCAGAACTCTTCCTAATGACATATTGTATCCTCCTTATTTTTTTCTCTTTCCAATACGAACGCAACTGCCCGTATTGCGAAGCCCCCACTAATGCGTCCGAATATTTGAATATTCCCTATAATAAATTCTAATTGATATCTTAATTATAACAAATTCACAAACGAAATTATTGTAGAAAACGTGTATTTTCGATTAATAAATTGTAAATAACACTTAAAAACAACTTATTATGTTTCGTAATCATTACACATTGATTATTATACATCTTTTTTCGCAAAAAGTCAAGCAAGTTTTCGCTGAAAAGAAAATTTTTCACCGAAATTTTATCGTTCTTATCGTTTGGCGCTGTTTTCGCGGCTGAAACAATAGATCGTATTACGGTTTCAGAGGAAAATTTTACCTGAAATTTACAAATTTTGCCGTACTGTCGGGCAGGTATCAGAAATTCTGGTTTTAGTTTATTGAAAGGGAAGACGGTGAGCGAAATGCTTCAAAGAGCATCAGAGGGCATATAACCTTTCCGAAGGTGGAGACCGAGCACGTTCGACACTTTATATAATAGACTTCCTCGGAAACTAAATCACACCGCCTGACAAAATCTTTTACCGTGCTGCTGCGTTGTCCTCCTCACCGTGCGACAGCACGCTTTCGTCGTCCG